>CAZOUU010000019.1:544-13470 GCA_964583045.1 uncultured Lachnospiraceae bacterium
TAGAAACCCATATAGTAAATGCATCAAATGTTGAGACGGCTAAAGTGTTAGCCAAATCAATCACTACCTCAAACTTAACTAAATGTGCAGTATATGGTAAGGATGCAAACTGGGGACGTATATTATGTGCTATGGGGTATTCTGGAGCAGACTTTGATCCCTACAAAGTAGATATATCTATAGAGAGCAAAGAAGGCAAGGTACAATTAGTAGTAAATGGTATGGCTACAGATTATGATGAAGAGCTTGCCACAAAGATACTTTCTCCAGAGGTAGTAAAGATATATGCAGATATTAAATCCGGAGATTGCAGTGCAGTAGCTTGGGGCTGCGATTTAACCTATGATTATATTAAAATAAATGCAGACTACAGATCATAAGATTGAAAGGAAAGATAATGATTAATAAAGAAAATGATATGGAACAGGTTATGGTTAAGGCACAGACTCTTATAGAAGCATTGCCTTATATACAAAAATTCAATGGTAAAAAAATAGTAGTGAAATATGGCGGAAGTGCTATGATAGATGACGCCTTAAGATATAATGTAATTAAGGATGTAGCCCTACTTAAACTCATAGGCTTGAAACCTATAATAGTTCATGGTGGAGGTAAAGAGATAAGCTCTTGGGTAGCTAAGATAGGTAAAGAACCAGAGTTTATTAATGGACTACGTGTTACTGATACAGAGACTATGGAGATAGCAGAGATGGTATTATCAAAGGTTAATAAAGACCTTGTGCAGATGATGCAAAAGCTAGGAGTTAATGCGGTAGGTATTAGTGGAAAGGATGGAGATTTGCTAAAGGTTAATAAGAGATTTCCAGGTGGCAAGGATATAGGCTTTGTAGGAGAAGTAACTAGTGTAAATACAACAGTTATAGATACTCTTATAGAAAATGATTTTATACCAGTTATAGCACCTATTGGCTCCAGTGAAGATTTCCAAAGCTATAATATAAATGCAGATGATGCTGCTTGTGCAATAGCTACAGCGATAGGAGCAGAAAAGCTAGTATTCTTAACAGATATCGAAGGTGTATTTATAGATCCTATGGATAAGAGTACTCTTATATCTGAGATGGATATAAAGGAAGCAAAGGGTATGATAGAAAATGGTGTAGTAGGCGGAGGTATGCTGCCTAAACTTACTAACTGTATAGAGGCTATAGAAAATGGTGTAGCTAGAGTCCATGTGCTAGATGGTCGTGTTGAACATTGCTTGCTTTTAGAGTTCTTCACTAATAAGGGTATTGGAACAGCTATATTAAAGGAACCTATATTTTAAGAGCCCATAAACAAGAGATAATAGGGAGTAATATATATCGTGAAAATACATAAGTCAAGTGTGTTACTAGGATTAGTTATTAGCTTAAGTCTTAGTACGGTGGGATGCAGTTTTAATAATCCGTTTAGTAAGGACAAACAAAGTAATGAAGTGATATTAGAAGAGGCGGGATATTCCTCTTATGCAGATATGGAGAGTGCGGTATCACCAGGGATTTTAGATAGCAGCAAGATAATAGTATGGTATGAAAAAGCTAATGATAAGCCTTATATCGAAGGTGCAGCTACAGAATTTTCTCAAAAATATGGTGTAGAGGTAGAGACTAAGCTATATGAGGATACAGATTATTTGGAGGCTATTAATAAGGCAAATACAGGAGAAGCTGTAGATGTATTTTTACTTAGCAACGATGAGGTTAGAAAGGCTAATTTAGCTGGATTAATAGAAGAAAATATATTATATTCAGATGAATTTTTAAGTGCGAATTATCCTGGAGTTACTAAAAATGCATTAACTACAGATGGGGAGATATATGGATATCCCCTTTATTTTGATACTACAGTATTAGTATATAATTCAGTATTAACTGAGAATGCACCTAAGACCTTTGATGATATATTAGTGTTTGCTGATAATTTTGAGGATACAGAAGGTAATAAGACTATATTTAAATGGGATGTGGCAGATCCTATGTATGACTATACATTTTTAGGTGGATATTCCAATATACTAGGAGATGTGGGAGAGGATAAGGATAATTTTGACATAACTAGCAATAAGGTGGTAGATACTATGACCTACTTTCAAGGCCTAATCCAATATTTTTCGATGAGTGTAGATACAAGTGTTACAGCTTATGAGGATATAAAAAAACAGATAGCAGAAGGTACTATAATATATAGCATATGTAAAACTGATATTTTGGAGTCTATACCTGTAGAGGGAAGCCCTTATAAGATAGCAGCCATACCAGCTTTGTCTAAAGAATTAGATTCAGCATCTATATCTGTTACTACAGGTGCTTTTGTTAATTCTCATTCGGTCAATAGATATGCCGCTAATCTTTTTGCTGCATATATGTCTTATGAATATGCTGGAAATCAGTATGAATTAACTAAAAAGGTTGCCACCAGACAAAACTTAGAGAATGTAGATGCTAATAGGCAGATAATATATGAACAATATAAAGCTTCAAAGGCATTACCAAAGGCGTTAGAGATGGGTGAATTTTGGCTAAAAAGTGAATCTACCTATGAAAATATATGGCAGGGAAATGATGTAAAAAGTGAGTTAAATGAGCTACAGACATATATGAAAGATAGATTTTAGGATGATGTCAGCTTGGTGTAGGTAAATATTTTTTGAAAAGGGTTGTATATTTATTTTATATTATGTAAAATAGATTATGTGGCGTGTGTAATTATGTGTGGATATAAGGAGGATTATATTTGCGCAGATTATTAATTACATTTATTATAATAAGTATTTTTTTGTGTGGATGTAGTAATGATAGCTACAGAATTGAAGCGTCAGAGGATACCACAAAGAAGATAGAGGATACAGATACTATAAGAGAAAACCTAGAGGATATTGAGAATACTGAAGAAACTAGTACTAGGCCAGAGAACACTGGTTCAGATACATATGTATATATGTGTGGAGAAGTGGTGAATGAAGGAGTGTACAAGGTGGCAGCTACTGATAGAATATGTGACGTAATAGTTGCTGCTGGAGGTTTAACGGAGGAAGCTGATTCTACAGCTATTAATCAGGCGGCAAAGGTAGAGGATGGTATGCAGGTATATATACCTAGCATATATGATGAGTCCGGTAAAGCGGGGGCAGAGAACGCTAGTAGTGATGATTTTTTGGTAGATCTTAATACAGCTACAGCTGAGGAGCTTATGACTCTTACAGGAGTAGGAGAATCAAAGGCGCGGGCTATTATTAGCTATAGAGAAGAACATGGTAGATTTAGTACTATAGAAGAACTTATGAACATAGATGGTATAAAACAGGGTGTGTATAACAAAATTAAAGATAGCATAAAGGTTAGTTGAGGTGGAATATGAAGAGAGTTCTTGTAGTTGATGATGAAAAGTTAATAGTAAAAGGAATCAAATTTAGTTTAGAGCAGGATGATATGCAGGTAGATTGTGCTTATGATGGAGAGGCTGCACTTATCTTAGCTAAAGAGAATGAGTATGATATGATTCTTTTAGATATTATGCTACCTGGATTTACCGGGTTAGAGGTGTGTCAACAAGTAAGGGAATTTTCTAATGTACCTATTATTATGTTAACGGCAAAGGGCGATGATATGGATAAGATTCTTGGCTTGGAATATGGAGCAGATGATTATATCACAAAGCCTTTTAATATATTAGAGGTAAAAGCCAGAATTAAGGCCATTATGAGACGAAATAGCAAGAACGAGGCTACAAAGACTACAAAAAGCAGTGTTATTGAAATAAATAGCATGAAGATAGATTGTGATAGTAGAAGGGTATATATCGAAGGGATAGAGGTTAATTTAACTGCTAAAGAATTCGATTTATTAGTGATTCTTGTATTTAATCCAGATAAAGTATATTCCAGAGATGCTCTATTAAATACTGTATGGGGTAGTGATTACCCTGGAGATGTAAGAACAGTTGATGTACACGTAAGACGTTTACGTGAAAAGGTAGAGGTTAATCCAGGAGAACCAAAATACATTCATACAAAATGGGGTGTTGGATATTATTTCAAAGCTTAAACGAGCATTTAGATTCTTAAAAAGTCTGAAATTTATAATATTCATAGCAGTGTGTGCTCTTACGCTGTCTATGATATTTCTATTTCGTATTAATCTAGAAAGCGTTACCAATGACAAGATAATTGAACAGAGAATAAATAGTGCGCAGAGTCAGTGTACTATATTGGCAAATCAGGTAGTAGCTAATGATTTTATGATTGCCTCTGATACCGATAATCTAAATGCAGAGATAGATCAATTAGCAAATGTATATGATGGTCGTATTATGATTATTAACTATGATTATAAGATTATTAAGGATACATACACTATAGAACAAGGTAAATATATAGTTAATGAAGATGTATTTGCAGTTATGCGTGGTGATGTAGATAAAACCCTTAATTCCGTAGATGACTATACAGAGATTATTATGCCTATATTGGATACTAATCAGAATATTCAGGGCGTAATTATTGCTATGGTTACTGTAAGTGATGCTAATACTACTATAGAATATCTGCATCGGCAGGGTACTATTTTATTTGTGCTGTTTGCTATTATAACTATGGCTATATCCTATATCATATGTAAGCTAAGCGTAGCAGGTACAAGGAAGCTTAATAATCAATTAAAGGTAGTAGGTGAGAGCGGCGAATTAAAGGAAGTGGAGCTTAATCATTCTTATGCGGAGTTAGAGGATTTGAGAGATTCCTTTAATATAGTTATGAGAAAGATGCAACAGCTAGAGGATTCTAGACAGGAGTTTGTATCTAATGTATCTCATGAGCTTAAGACTCCTATTACATCTATGAAGGTATTAGCAGATTCGCTACTACTACAAGAAGATACACCAGCTGAGATGTATAGAGAATTTATGCAGGATATTGTGGATGAGATAGATAGAGAGAATGATATAATTAATGATTTGCTTACTTTGGTTAAGACTGATAGTAAGACAGCGGTAGTTAATATAGAGAGTGTTAATATTAATGAATTGTTGGATTTGATATTAAAGAGAATAAAGCCTATAGCTGCTAAACGAAATATAGAGGTTATATATGAGAGTGTTAGAGATGTAGTGGCAGAGATAGATCAGGTTAAGCTTACATTAGCACTATCGAATCTTATTGAGAATGCGGTTAAGTATAATAAAGAAAACGGTTGGATTCATGTGAATCTAGATGCAGACCATAAATTCTTCTATATAAAAGTAGTGGATTCTGGTGTAGGAATACCAGAGGATTGTCAGGATAGAATATTTGAGAGATTTTATAGGGTAGATAAGGCGAGATCAAGAGATACAGGTGGTACAGGTCTTGGTTTATCCATAACAAGAAATAACATATTGCTGCATAAGGGTGCTATAAAGGTTCATAGTGAGGTGGGTAATGGTACTACATTTACTGTGCGTATACCACTTAAATATATAGTATAGAGGGTGATTTTATGAAGAATAGATATAAGATAAATTCCATATTATGTGTCCTGATATTATTAGTGACAGCTATATGTACTGGCTGTGGCGAAGGGATTACTGATACTACAGAGGCCCCCGCACCAGCTCTTAAAGCAGATCAGGTATATATATACTATGTTGATGATAATTGTGATAAGCTAATACCGGTAGTTATGGACTTAGATAGTCCTGGCAGGCTGGGAAGTAATGTGGAACAGATTATGAACAAGGTAATCACATCGGATAATACAAATGGATATAAGACAGCTATTACTTCTAATTTACTGTATAAGGGAACGGATATAGTAAAAGAGGATAAGGAAGTAACGGTATATTTTGATATGGTAGACGAGACCTGGACGCCTGATTTAGCAGTGCTTGCAAAATCAGCAGTAGTTAAAAGTCTGATTCAGCTAGATGATATAGAGCAGGTTAATATAAGCATATATAATCTACTTAGTACGGAGGAGAATCCTATTACACTAGAAAGTTTTGATGAGGACTCTCTAGTATATTCCGATGCTGCAAATAATGGTTACACCCAGGGTGGTAATATAACCATATATTTTGCAGATGAGAATGGAGAAAATCTAAAAGAGTATCATAAGAGAGTAAATATAACTAATAATGTATCTCTAGAACAAATTGTGATGGATTCCTTAATAGAAGGACCATTGCAGGATGGATATAACCCCACTATTCCAGACGGAGTGGAGGTGTTAAAGGTATCAGTAAAGGATGGCGTGTGTTATCTGGATTTAAATGATGCATTTAATGGAAGTGTGGATAATATAAGAAGTGATCTAACGGTATATTCAGTAGTTAATTCGCTTGTAGAATTACCGACCATTAATAAGGTTCAGTTTTTTATTAATGGTGAGAAACAAGATGTATATAGAGAGACTATGGATTTTGGTGTTATGTTTGAACGTAATAATGCTATGATAGAATCAACTGCTACTACTGAATCAGAGCTGGATGAAAATGGTAACCCTGTAACAACAGAGGCAACTACCGTAGAAGCTAAAGAGTCTAGTGAAGGAATTATAGGAAAAGATGAATCTATAGTTAATTAACAAGAAAGAGGAAAATTGAAGAGACCATTACTGTATATAGGAGTATTGTTCGTACTTGGAGAGGTAATAGGACGTACTTTAAGTAATGACCTATATGGGATTCTAGATGAATTCTTTATATTGTTTATAGCCATAGTAGTAGTTACAATTATTGTAGTTACTATTGTGGCTATTTTTCGTGTAATACAAACTATTTATAAAATAGACCTTAGACTAGAAAAAAAGTGGATTGGAATAGGTCTTATATTAAGCGTAGGTGGCATAATATCGGGAACAGCATGTAATGTAAGGGATGATGTAATTATAGCAGCTAATGAGGGGATAGAGGCAGAGTACATAGGGGTAGTAACCTCTATTGAAGATAGCGAATATAGCACGTATGTAACCTTACTCACTAAGGATATGATAATAGCTGGTAAGCATGTAGAAAACAGATATAAGATACGCACAAAAATAGATACAGGTGTGAAGGTGTATATAGGAAATGTATTATACATAAAAGGAGAATTATTAACCTTTCCCAAATCAAGAAACTATGGGGAGTTTAATAGTAGACAGTATTATGCTGCTAAGGGTATATTTTTAACCTGTGCGGCAGATAGTCTTGTAATAAGAGATATGAAAATAAATGTATATAAGGAGAAGCTTAGAGGTATTAATCAAAATATTCAAGAGGTGTATAATAGTATATTGCCACAAAAGGAGGCAGGTGTAATAATTGCTATGACCCTAGGAGATAAAACAGGCATGGACAAGGAGATAAAAAAACTATATCAGCAGGTAGGCATAAGTCATCTTATTGCTATTAGTGGCTTACATTTAGCTATAATAGGTATGGGGTTATTTAAGATGCTTAGAAGATTTGGATTGTCCTATGCTATATCGGGAATAGTTGCTATAGGATTTATACTATCCTATGGTGTATTGACAGGACTAAATGGAGCTTGTTTGAGAGCTATTATTATGATGATAGTATCCATAGTAGGCAGCATTATAGGGAGAAGCTATGATATGTTAACGGCTATGTCCTTAGCAGGAATAATTATGATTATGTTTAATGGCTATAAATTAACGGATCCAGGATTTTTGTTATCCTTTGGCGCTATAGCAGGTATATCTATAGTTAATCCTATTCTAAGCGGTGCTGGTACAAAAAAACACATTAAGCGGAAGAAATTAAAGAAAAAATATGAACATACATTTAAAGGGTTTTTAATAGGTAAGGGGTTGAAGCTGATAGATGGATTAATGGTTAGTGTATCGGTTCAATTAGTTACATTGCCCATTATACTATATTTCTACTATAAGACCTCGGTTTATGGAACTTTTTTAAATATACTGGTTATTCCTCTTATGGCTGTTCTTATGTTTTTTGCTATAATTAGTGGAGTGGTGGGATTGGTAAATATATATATAGCCAAGGTACTTATATTTCCAAGCTATATAATATTGGTGGTATTTGAAAAGTTAGCGAGGGTAGTGAGTAGGATACCTGCTAATTCATTAAAAAGTGGACATATATGTGTAGGGTGGATAGTAGTATATTACATTATGTTAGGGGTGTTATTGCTATTTGTGTATAAGAAGAAAAATCTACGTGCTATATATCCTATAGGAGTAGTTATAGGCTTGAGTATGATTATGACAGTCCTTCGACCTATGAGAATTGTTATGATGGATGCAGGACAGGGGGATGCATTATATGTAAGAACAAAGGAGGGCATAAACCTATTAATAGATGGCGGAAGTAGTTCTAATGCTTCGCTAGGGGAATATGTTATGACGCCGACTTTAGACTATTTTGGCGTAAATACTATAGATTATGCTTTTGTATCCCATGGAGATGAAGATCATATAAGTGGACTTATGTATCTGATTGAAAATCAGGCGTATACTGGAATAAAAATAAAAAATATAGTATTACCAGATATAGATGGAGCTGATGGATATAGTACTGTGCTTACAAGTGACGATAACTACCAAAGATTAATCAAAGCAGCAAATACGTATAATACTAAGGTTAATTATATGGGACTAGGTGATAGGATAGAGGGGGATACCTGTATAAGCTGTGTGCATCCTTCTTCTACATATAAAAGCGATGGAAGAAACGGATATTCGCTAAGCATTCATATAGCTTACAGAGAATTCAGTATACTATTTACTGGAGATTTAGAATATGATGGTGAAGAGGATATAATTAATAATGTAAGAGACTGTGATGTACTTAAGATTCCACATCATGGCTCTAATACTTCTACTTCGAAAGAGCTATTAGATAGTCTAGAACCTGAGATAGCATTAATATCTTGTGGTATTAATAACAGCTACGGTCACCCAGGTAGAGAGTTAATTGACAGGCTAAAAAATAATAAGATAGAATATATGGTTACTAAGGATGTAGGAGCTATTTTGATAGAGGTTAGTAAAGCTGGAGAAAGTTACACTATAGAAAATGTAATAGATAAGTGATATAATAAGCTGGTAAAATTATAGACTATGAGTGCTGCTAATGTGGAGTGTATACTATGAAGAAAATTAATGAAGATATTAAAAATAATACATATAGTAATATATATTTATTATCGGGTGAAGAAGAATATCTTAAAATACAATATAAAGACAAATTAAAACAAGCGATTATGGGGGATGAGGATGGTATGAACTATACCTATTACGAAGGTAAGGGTATAGATACTGTTGACTTAATAGAGACAGCTAATACATTGCCTTTTTTTACAGAGAGAAGATTAATAGTTATAGAGAATAGTTCACTATTAAAGAGTGCGCCAGAAGGCTTAGCGGATAAGTTTAAAGAGCTACCAGATTCCACTTATATAGTTATGATTGAAAATGAAGTGGACAAAAGGTCTAAATTATACAAGCATATAAAAGAAAAGGGATATATAAGCGAGATGAATACTCCGAATGCCAAGATGCTAGTGTCCTGGGTTGGTGGTATGTGTAATAAGGAGAATAAAAAGATAAGCGAGGCAGCAGCTAATCATATAGTAGAATACATAGGCAGTGATATGTCTACACTTAAGAATGAATTGGATAAATTATTTGGCTACACTATGGATAGAGATGTAATTACTATAGAGGACATTAATGAGGTGTGTATTAGTCAAGCCACTAATAAGATATTTGATATGTTAGATGCTATAGGTAATAAGAATCAGGCTAAGGCTCTATTACTTTATAGAGATTTATTAACTCTTAGAGAGCCAGCTATGCGTATATTATATTTACTTACAAAGCAGTTTGACAGATTGCTGCAGATTAGATGTTTACTAGATAGTAACAAGCAAAGTATCATTGCTGCTACAGTAGGAGTCCCTCCCTTTAGTGTGAAAAAATATGTAGCACAGGCTAATAAATATGACTACAAAAGGTTGAAAAATATGTTAGACAAATGTCAGGATACAGAGCAGGAAATTAAAACTGGTAGGATAGTAGATGTAATAGGAGTAGAGCTGCTTATTGTAGAATTTAGCTCCTAGAAAAGCCTAAGATAAAAAAATAAATTTTTTTTGAAAATAATGTTGACAGACAAAAGCTCCTATGATAATATATTACTTGTCGCTGACAAAGACAGCAATACAGTGACAATAAGCGCGAGTGGCTCAGCGGTGGAGCACCTCCTTGCCAAGGAGGGGGTCGCGGGTTCGATTCCCGTCTCGCGCTCTTTATATATAAAGGGTTTAGAGGATTTTTCCTCTAGACCTTTTTTCTTTTGCTTAAAGAGGTCTAGAAAAATATGCTTTATACAGTGAAAATAACCTTTAATAAATTTAATTAAGCTGATATAATAGGTAGGTATACGAACCTAAGGAGAAAGTAAGATGAACAAGAAAGAAGTACTAGAGATTAGAAAGCAGTTTTCACATGAAAATTGTGCTATATCCCGTATATGTGGATGTTATGTGGATCATGAGAAGAATAAGCGTTTGGAGACAACAGATGCCTTTTTATCCTTGCCAGAAGAAGAGACTTTTAAGTACTTTGAGATATTTAAAAAGACTTTATCAGGTACGCTTGGTAAGAATTTGATTAATATGGAGTTTCCACTAGAGCAGGAAAAAGCAGGTGGCACTCAGGAGTTTTTATTAAGACTTAGAGATAGTCAGTTAAAAGATAAGGCGTTGTTGGATGAATTTTATGCAAAGGTTATAGATAACTATATATATGAATCAAATTACTATATTATACTTATATATGCGGCTTATGATGTACCAGGTAAGACTAATGATGGTATAGAGATGTATGATGCAGGAGATGAGGTATATAATTACATATTATGTAGTATTTGTCCTGTTAATCTAACTAAGGAAGGTCTAAGCTACAATAGTGTGACTAACAGTATAGAGGATAGAAATAGAGATTGGTTAGTGGAAGACACTGCCAAGGGATTCTTATTTCCGGCATTTACTGATAGAAGTACAGATATACATAGCGTATTGTACTATACTAAGAAAGCTGAGGATATACAGCCACAATTCATAGAGGAGATGTTAGGCAGTGAGGTGCCTATGACGGCTGAGAGTCAGAAGGTATCGTTTAACACTATAGTTGAAGAGACCCTAGGTAATGAGTGTGAATATGAGATAGTTAAGAACATACATGAGAATCTTAACACTATGATAGCTGATAACAAAGATAATCCAGAGCCTTTAGAGATTACAAAGCAGACTGTGAAGAATATCTTTGAACAAAGTGGTGTTACCAATGAGAAGATAGAAAATGTAGATCATACCTATAAAGAGGTGGTAGGAGATAAAGAAGTACTATTAGCTCATAATATAGTAAGCAGCAGAAAGTTTAGTATAGAGACTCCAGATGTGATTATAAAGGTAAATCCAGATAGGGCTGACCTTATAGAAACCAGAATTATAGATGACAGACAGTATATTATGATAGCTGTAGATGATAACATAGAAGTAAATGGAGTTACGGTATCAAGAACAAGAAAGAATGAGGAATAATAGGGAATGGGATTAAAAATAATAACAGATTCAGCGGCAGATTTGCCAAGAGAAATTAAGGAGAAATATAATTTACACGTAATACCAACTCCCGTAGTTATAGAGGGTAAGGATTATTTTGATGGCGAGACGGTTATGGTAGAGGATTTTTACAATATATTAATTAGTGGTAAGGAGATATCTACTTATCATATAAATGCAGATATGTTTACTAATCATTTTACTAAATTTGCTGAAGCAGGAGATGAAGTTATATACATATGCTTTTCTACTGGACTTGCAGGTACATATAATTCAGCTAATATAGCAAAAGAGGATTTATTAGAGAAATATCCAGATTTTGATTTAACTATTATTGACTCCAAGTGTGCAGCTTTAGGCTTCGGCTTGCTAGTGTATTATGCATTGCGTATGCAAGAAGAGGGAAAGAGCAAGGATGAGATTATAGAAGGTGTATTATATAACAGAGATCATATGGAGCATATAATTACCGTAGAAAATCTAGAATATTTATTTAGAGGTGGTCGTATTAGTAAGACTGCAAAAACTTTTGGTGGCATGCTAAATATTTGCCCTATTATAGAGGTAGATGAGGATGGAGCATTAAATGCTATGGAGAAGGTGAGAGGAAGACATAAATCTCTATCGCGTTGTGTAGATATAGTAGGCGAGAGAAATCCGGATATAGCCAATACTATTGTAGGCGTATGCCATGGCGATGATATAGAAAGTGCTAGAATAGTAGAGAATATGTTGAAGGAAAAATATGGATGTACTAACTTTATGGAGAGCTATGTAGGCTGTGCAATAGGTGCGCATACTGGTCCTGGAGTTATAGGAATTGTCTTTTTAGATGAAAAAACACCGTATGCCTTGTAATAATTAACAAAAGCAGGTGAATTAAGTAGCCATTTTTTACAATGTTTAATGAAAATTAAGTTTTCACTTACAACTTCCTCTTTAATTTGCTATAATATATATAAGTAAGAGGAAGTTGTATTAAACGAAAATCTTTGTTCCCATAAGGGAACCTATTTTAGAATCCGTTTATCTTAGCTAATTTTTTAGATAGCGGTTTTTTGTCCAACAAAACACCTCATTGATAAAATATAATAAATAGTTTGATATTTGTTGCCACTGTAGATTAATCTGTAAAGGAGAAAATATGTACGAAGTTGGAGATTTTATTGTATATGGAAAAAATGGAGTTTGTAAAATTGATGCTATAGGCACTATTGATATGGGTGACATAGGAAGCGATAGAATGTATTATACATTAACACCTATATATTCAAAGGGTAGTAAGATATTTACACCAGTGGATAATGGTAAGGTAGTTATTAGAGATGTTATATCAAAGGACGAGGCAGAGAAGCTATTA
>CAZOUU010000020.1:0-13454 GCA_964583045.1 uncultured Lachnospiraceae bacterium
ACCATAAGGCTCTGTCTCTATATATGTCGAAGCCTTCATAACCTTAGTATATTTGTCCTCATTTAGTCTATCTATAGCACTGTCTAGGTACCCTTCTTTATCTCCTACATTAGAGCCTATGCTAAGATATGCTATGTGCCATCTTCTAGTTATAGTCACAGACACTGTATCTATAGGTAATAATATGGGTGCCCAAGGCTTTTTAACCTCTACCTCCACCTCTTCTATCTGCTCATATTCCAGCAACAAAAAATTAGCTATAGTCTCACATACTGCCTCTATTAGTTTAAATGTATTCTGCTCCATTAATTTCTTAATAGAATGACATACACTACCATAATCTATAGATTGATTTAAATCATCACTCATACCTGCTTTTCTAGTATTTAAATGCAGCTTAGCAGATATGAGAAACTTTTGACCTAAGGTATTTTCCTCCTCAAATATACCATGATGTGCAAATATCTCTAGATTCGAAATAGTAATAGTATCCATATTTACCTTGCCTCCATAATTTCTCGGGTCATCTTCAATATGCGTATGTTACCCGCTACACTATGTACCCTAAATATACTACACCCAGCCATAAGTCCGTATACCGATGTAGCCATAGTCCCCTCTTCTCGCTGCTCCTTAGGTAAATCTAAGGTAAGTCCTATCATAGATTTTCTAGATGTACCTAATAATATAGGATAGCCTAGTTGTTTAAGTTCAGCTACATGCTTCATAACACTAAGATTTTCTTCTAGATTCTTAGCAAATCCTATTCCTGGATCTACCATTACCTGATTCATATCCATACCCGCCTTAACTGCTATATCTATACTCTCTTTTAGATCTGCTACTACATCCTTCACCACAGCTTCATAGCTTCCACTACCAGATTTTCTATTATGCATAATACAGCAGCCTCCATTATATTTTGCTATGACTCTGCTCATATTTCCCTCATACTTTAAACCCCATATATCATTTATAAGGTGTACACCTGATTTAAGTCCAGCTTCAGCAACTCCTGACTTATAGGTATCTAAAGATAATGCCACATCAAATCTATCTCTTATAGCCTCTATAACTGGACACACTCTCTCTATCTCTTCTTCTACGCTTATCTTAATATAACCAGGTCTTATGGATTCTCCCCCTATATCTATAATAGAGGCACCTTCATTAATCATATTTTCTGTATGAGCCAATGCCTTATCTATATTATTGTAATTACCCCCATCCGAAAATGAATCAGGGGTTACATTTAATATTCCCATTACATAAAAATTATTATCTGTGTCAAAAGTGTACTTTCCTATATTCATATATATTCTCCTAGTATATTATATGCTTATTTTTTAGATTTTCATCCCAATAGCACTTCTCATACGCCTTACAATCAAAACAATTTCTAGATAATTTGTCTGCTCTATATAACAATTCCTTTAACGGATTATCATCTGATGACAGTGTATGATGTGCCTCTATGGCATCACATATATTTTGTATCTCAAGAGTATTATAACCCGAACTCTCCAATATGCCTTTGGCTATATATGCTCCTGCTATATGATGTGAGCTCAATTTATCCTCTGCTGTATATCTTCCTATATCATGTAATAAAGCCATAGCATATAATACATCCTTAGATATATCTAAGCCTTGTTCTAATACTAATATATAAAGTATTCTAGCCACATCCAATGAATGCTCTAAGGTATGTTTACAAAATTCTCTATTTACTTCCTTTTCCTCATTCTCCTTAATATGCTTTAGAAAAAAAGGATTACTTCTAATACGCTCTACTCTATCCATTATATTACCTTTCTAGCAGGATATATTTCCTATATACGATAAAGAACCAAATACTATTACTACTCCTTGCTTAGAGGCCTCGCCCATAGCTTCCCAAAGAACCTTGTTTATATCTTCTTCTCCTTTATCATATACTAAATCCGTATATTCTCTTGCCTTATTTGCAAGAACAGATGACTCTAAAGCCCTAGGACCTTTTGTTGTAATTGTATATACACTATGTGCAAATGGCATAGTAATATCCAAGACCTTATCATACTCTTTATCCCTTAACATCCCTATTATATAAACTATTCTCATATTTGTAAAATGCTTTTCAATAGTAGCTCTAAGTACTCTAGCGGCATCCTCATTATGTGCTCCATCTCTGATTACGTAAGGATGTTTTCTTAATACTTCAAATCGTCCTGGCCATATAGCATTTTTCAATCCAGCTCTTATAGCCTCATAGTCTAATCTATTATCCTGCCCACCAATTATCTTCAAGGTCTCTATAGCAGTTATGGCATTAAGTACTTGATGATAACCACTCATAGCTATAGCATATTCTTTATTCTTATAGTTAAATATAATATTATCCAACTCATCCTTTAATATAGTGACCTTATCTTCCTTCGCATATATCATAGAAACATTTTGTTTTTCACATACCTCTTCTATAATCTTAATACCCTCACGCTTCCCAGGATATATAACACAGGGTACATTTTCTTTAATTATACCGGCTTTCTCATAAGCAATACGCTCTATAGTATTTCCTAGGAAGTTCATATGATCCATACTGACAGAAGCTATAATAGTACATATAGGTGCCATTACTACATTGGTCGCATCTAACCTTCCACCCATACCAGTCTCTAACAAGACGTAATCTACTTTTTTATCTAAGAAATATAAAAAGCTAATAGCTGTCTCTATCTCAAAGGCAGTAGGACTTGAAAGTCCTTCCTTTTCCATCGTAGCTATAGACTGGCTAACTCTATATAAATAATGACTAAACTCCTCTGGAGTCATATAGACACCATTAATTTGAAATCTCTCCAAATATGTAAATATGGTAGGCGAAATGTATCTACCTACATTTGCACCTACCTGTCTTAATGTACTGTCTATATATGCTAGAATGGAACCCTTTCCATTGGTTCCAGCTATATGAATCACCTTTAAGCTCTCCTGTGGATTACCTAATCGTTTAAGTAATTCTTTTATGCTGTCTAAACCTAGCACACTGCCTAGTTTATTCTTTTCTTCGATATAATTTATGGCTTCTAAATAATTCATTCTGTCTGCCTCTTAAGGTAATTATTTTATAATAATATAAGTAAAATATGCGGCATAGGTAACAAGCATTGTAATACCACCAATTCTACCTAATTTTTTATTCTTTATAACGAATACAAGCAACATAACTGCTGCTATAATTGCAGCTATTGAATCAAACAAGAACCCATTAAAATCTAATGGATTAGGTGTAACCAAGCATACGGTTCCTAACACAAAAAGTATGTTAAATATATTACTACCTACTATATTTCCTATAGCTATATCTGTCTTACCTTTCTTAGCTGCTATAACTGAGGTAACCAGCTCAGGAAGTGAAGTACCAAAAGCAACTATAGTAAGACCTATAAGTCTCTGGCTCATACCAGCCTTATCCGCTATAAATGAAGCAGCATCAACTGTTACATCACTACCCCATACTATAAGAACCATACCGACAACCGTTAATAATATCATCTTAAGCATAGTATCCTTGGGATTTAGCTCTATCTCTTCTTCGTTATTACCATTTTTAGCACTCTTAATAAGGTATACAAAGAATGCGGCAAAAAATAGCCAGAATATAACTCCATCTAACTTGTAAAACTCTCCGTCCATAACACCTAGTAGCAACAATAATATGGATACAGCTATAACAAAGGGTATCTCTATTCGAATAGTATTCTTCTTAACTGGAAGTGCTGCCACTAAGGACGCTACTCCTAATATAAGTAATATATTCATAATATTACTTCCTAATACATTACCTATAGTTATACCAGCACCACCTTTAATAGCAGCCGATACACTAACCGCCGCCTCTGGTGCACTAGTACCAAATGCAACTATGGTAAGACCTATAATAATCTGTGGTATATTAAATTTGGCGGCTATCTTAGAGGCCCCTTCCACAAATATATCTGCTCCCTTAATTAGCATAACAAACCCTATCACTAATAAAATCACATTAACTATCGTATAGCCTTTAAGCATACTAACAACATTCATTATTCCGTCCATAAGCTTCCTCCATATTAAATGTATAATAGAATCTATCTATCATAAATACATCCATTAATTAACAATCTAAGCATTTCGCAATAAAAGGATAATATCACATTATTACTACATTTCATATATAATAAATTCATCTTTAAACAGTAATTTCAATAAGAAAATCCCTCTCAAATAGATTTTGATTGCTTAACTTATCTACTTAAGAGGTGTTATATCAGATTGTATTATCAAATATATAAAATTATCTAATCTACACTATCACTAGCTACATGCTGTACATATGGTGTATTTTCATCTATTGGCAATATCTCATAGCCTTCGCTCTTTAAGATATCTATCAACGACTGTAACGACTCTACAGTCGTATGTCTAGACTGTAAATCGTGCATAAGCACTACAGATGTATCATTCTTTCTTACATCCTTCATTACATTATTAACTAATGTATCTGGATCCAATTCATTAGTTACTGCATCTCCATTTAGAGCGTTCCAATCATAATAGACTATACCTTCATCATTAAGATACTCTATAAACTCACTTATTGGCTCTGAGGTAACAGTATTACTACTTCCACCAGGAAATCTAAATATCTTACTTCTTACCCCTGTTACGTCATATAATAGGTCTGATAGCTTATTCACATCCTCTGCGAATGCCTCCCTTGAGGAATATACATATCCATACTCATGGGTATAGGTGTGCATACCTAAAGTATGTCCTTCATCAACTATTCTCTTATAATATGGATAATAGCCCTCATCTCTACCTATAACAAAAAATGTGGCTTTTACATCATTAGCTGCTAATATATCTAGTATCTGTCCTGTATATATGCTTGGTCCATCATCAAAGGTTAAATATACCTTCTTTATCTTTGTTACATCATCATCCTCTGTACTTGTAGAAGCTGCTGTGGTTCCTACCTCTACCTCATCAGAACCCACCATATAAGTCTCGGATTCGGACTCCAACGCATATAAGTTAACCCTAGGATTAGATACCAAGGCTTCATTACTAGATAATAATGCCTCATCGCCTAACTGCTCTCTAGTAAGATCCATTACCTTATCTTCTAGGGAATTCATCTTACATATCAATATTCCACTAGATATAATAGGAAATATCAATCCAATTACAAAGACTGACACTATAATCTTCTTATATAATTGTATTCTTTTTTGTCTAGCCTTTTGTTCATTCATATATATTAACCTCTAATTTATTATTATAATTATCATACCCTTGCTATAGATTTTTATGCATTACCACATAGCTTTCTTAAGGGTAATGCCTATTATAGCATCAAAAAAAATGTGGTCAATACTTAAATTTGACCACATTTTCTATTACACCATATCTATATTTTTTTATATTTTTTTGTCTACATATTGTACTAAAGCATTTTAAATATTTCCAAATCATTCTAATGTTATGTAAACTATGCCTTATAAGCCTATCGAACAGGCTATTGCTAACGCTCCTGCTCCTATATGACAGGATACACTAAGAGATAAAGGATCCATAATAATATCATCTTCTGTAATCTCTGAAAAATTATCTAATACTTCCTTCTTCCAATCCATAGCTTCTTCATAATTACCTGTATATGCTATATGGATATGTACCCCTCTTTCTCTTACCATATGAACAAAGCGTCCTTCTAAATCTTTTCTAATTGCCTCTATCATAGTTCGTCTAGCAGCCTTCTTACCTCTAACCTTAGCGTAGGCATCTAGCTTTTCTCCTTGTATTTGCAATACTGGTTTAAGATTAAGAACAGTTCCTATAGCTGCTGCTGCAGGAGTTATTCTACCACCCTTTTTAAGATACTTTAAAGTCTCTAAAGTGATATATATGCTAGAGTCCTTCTTCATATCTAACAGCTTTTGTTTAACTTCTGCTGCTGATAAGCCTCTTTTTATAAGCTCCATAGCATCTAATACGGATTGTCTTTGTGTTACTGATATACGTTGATTATCCACTACCTCAACTCTACCCTCATAATCCTCCGATAAAGAATAAGATGTACTACAAGTTCCACTAAGTCCACTAGACATAGGTATACACACTAGCTCATCATATTCCTCTAATACCTTATCCCACAAATCTGTTATATCTGCAGGTGCTGGTTGAGAAGTAGATATGTCTGCATCCTCTGCTAGCTTTTTATAAAATTCCTCTTGTGTTATAGTAACTCCCTCTAGATATGATTCTCCATTAATGAAAAATGGCATAGGAAGCACATATACACCTAGCTCTTTAGCTTCTTCCTGTGTTATTCCACTATTACTATCTGTTACTACGGCAACCTTTTTCATCCTACTTCTCCCATCTATTCTTTATACTACACTGCAAACTGACTATTATATAGGTTAGCATAAAATCCATTTTTTGCAAGTAATTCTTCATGATTTCCTTGCTCAATTATATTTCCATCCTTCATAACTAATATTAAATCCACTTCTTTTATAGTAGATAATCTATGAGCTACTATAAAACTGGTTCTGCCCTCCATCATCTTCTTAAAGCCATCTTGTATCTTTAATTCTGTTCTGGTATCTATAGAAGAGGTGGCCTCATCTAGAATAAGCATAGGGGGTAATTTTAACATAACTCTAGCTATACTTAGTAATTGCTTTTGACCTTGGGATAGATTTCCTCCATCCTCAGATATGACTGTATCATATCCCTTAGGAAGTCTCTTTATAAAGCTATGAGCATGGGACATCTTTGCAGCTGCTATTATCTCTTCTTTCGTAGCATCTTTATGTCCATAGGCTATATTTTCAGCTACTGTACCTGTCTTAAGCCAAGTCTCTTGTAATACCATTCCGTAATTTTTTCGTATTTCTTTTCTGGATATGTCCTTATAGTTGTATCCATCTAGCATTATACTTCCCTTGTCCACGTCATAAAATCTCATAAGCAAATTAATAACTGTACTTTTTCCACATCCTGTAGGTCCAACTATAGCTACTCTCATACCTTGCTTTACATCTATATTTAGATTTTCTATTAATTTCACATCTGGTACATAGGAAAAGCTTACATTCTCTACTCGGATTTCACCTACCACATTACCTATCGGCATCGTTTTATCGCTATCTATCTCTGGTGTCTCCTCTATTAATTCAAATACTCTGCCTGCGCAGGCAAAAGCATTTTGAAGCTCTGTAATAACGCCTGATATCTCATTAAATGGCTTTGTATATTGATTTGCATAGCTTAAGAAGCAGGATAACTGACCTATAGACATCCCTCTATTTATAACTGATAATGCACCAAATATACCAACGCCTGCATATACTAGACCATTAATAAATCTTGTAGATGGATTAGTAAGCGAGGAGAAAAATGTAGCCTTTAAACTACATACACTTAGTCTATCATTTATCTCATCAAATTTTTCCTCATTCTCGTCCTCATGATTAAATGCCTTTACAATCTTTTGGTTACCCACCATCTCATCAATAAGAGCTGTGATTTCTCCTCTAGTCTCAGATTGTTCCTTAAACATCCTATAAGTCCTATTAGCTATAAAGGCGGCCACAAACAAAGAAAGGGGCGTGATAATAAATACCACTAGAGTTATCTTATAATTGACCATAAGCATAAAGCTCAGGGTACCAACTATAGTTATTACTCCGGTAAACAGTTGAGTAAAGCCCATTAGCAATCCATCTGAAAACTGGTCTATATCATTTACAATTCTACTAACCATATCTCCCTTGCTAGTACCATCTATATAACTAAGCGGTAATTTTGATATATGATTAAAGGCTTCTGTTCTTATGTTTTTAACTACATTATAGGTAATCTTATTATTACATATATTCATAATCCATTGCGCAAGGGCTGATAATAGCACTACTATCAATATCTTCAAAATAACCTTAAGCAGCAATTGAAAATCTACTAATCCGACTCCTACAAATATATCTATAGCATCTCCAGTTAATATAGGAATATATAGACTTAATACTACTGACACTATAGCTGCAATAATAGATATAATCACTAGATATTTGTACGTTCCGATGTATTTTAATACCTTCTTTAATATATCTTTATTTTTCATATTACATAGCCTCCTTTTTAGAAAGCTGTGATAAGCATATTTCTTGATATATAGGACAATTTTTATACAATTCCTTATGTGTACCAAGTCCTACCAGCTTACCATCATCCAATACTGCTATTTTATCAGCATTTCTTATACTTGACGAACGTTGGGATACTATGAATACTGTCATATCATCAGTATTTTCTTTAATTGCCTTTCTAAGCTTAGCATCTGTAGCATAATCTAAGGCTGAGGCGCTATCGTCTAATATTAATATATCTGGTTTTTTCACTAAGGCTCTGGCTATGGTAATACGTTGCTTTTGTCCTCCTGACAGATTATTACTGCCTTGATTAATTACATAATCTAATTTTCCCTCTTTACCTTCCACTATCTCTCTTGCCTGAGCTATCTCCAATGCTTTGTATATCTCTTCGTCAGTGGCATTATTCTTTCCCCATCTTATATTATCTCTTATGCTTCCTCTAAATAACATAGCTCTTTGCGGAACTACTCCAACCCTATCTCTTAGAGACTCTGTAGTATATTCTTTTACATTATTACTTCCTATAATCACTTCGCCTTCAGTGGTATCATAAAATCTAGTTATAAGATTAACCAAAGTGGATTTTCCAGAACCAGTACCTCCTATAATACCTACAGTTTCTCCCCGGTTTACCGTAAAATCTATATGTTCTAGAGCATGTTCTGCTGCATCTACATAGGAAAAACTTACATCCTTAAATTCAATTAATGGCGTAGTTACATCACTAAAGTCTGCTAACTTTTCTCCTTCTTCCATTGTGTTTTTAGTGTCAAACACATCTACTACTCTGTTTGCTGATGCTAGGGATTTATTAATCAATATAATTAACTGTGCTAGCTTAACCAATTCTACTAATATCTGAGCCATATAATTAACTAAGGCTAATACTTCACCTTTAGTAAGTATGCCTGTATCTACCTGCTTGCCTCCTAACCATAATATAGCAATAGTAGCTACATTTACTATAATAAATGTAACCGGATTAAGTATGGCCGATATCCTTCCTACCAACAGCTGCATATTTTTAAGCAGTTTACTTTCTTCATTAAATACAGCTATTTCATTCTCTTCGTTATTGAAAGCTCTTATTACTCTGGCACCACTTATATTTTCTCTAACTAATAGCATAACTCTATCTAACTTTGACTGTACCTTTTTATATAGTGGAATAGATGCTAACATTACTCCAAATACTACTACTGCTAAAGCTGGTATAGTTATTACAAATATAATTGCTGATTTGACATCTACGGTAAATGCCATAATCATAGCTCCAAATACAATAAATGGAGAGCGTAAAAATAATCTTAATGCCATATTCAGACCATTTTGTAATTGATTTATATCATTAGTGATTCTGGTTATTAACGTGGAGGTACCTACCTTATCCATATCTGCATATGATAGCGTATTTATATGCTTATACATATCTCCTCTAAGTCTTGTACTAAAACCAACTGCTGCTTTAGCACAGAAATATTGTGCTGTAACGGATGCTGCAAATCCTAGCATGCCTAAGGATACAAGTATCAACCCCATCCTACCTACATAGCCTTTATCTTCATTTACTATACCTATATCTATAATTCTTGCCATAACAAGAGGGACCATTAATTCAAAGCTGGCTTCAAGCAGTTTAAATAATGGTCCTAATATAGATTCTTTTTTATATTTATTCAAATACTTCAACAATCTTTTCATAAAAGTATACCTCCTAGTTTAGCTATTAGCTATTCACTGTTTAGTATACTAACATTTTATACAATTTTATTCAATAATCAATTACTATTTATAGCTATAATTGTCGTAAGGCATCTATAGGTAACATCTTAGCCGCTTTCTTAGCTGGATATAAGCCGAAGAATATACCAACTGCCGAAGAAAACAATGTAGTTAACATAACTGATATAAATGTAATCTTAGGCACAAATCCAAGTGTTGGAACCACAAGATTTGCAATAGCTGCTATAAAGTATGCACCTATTAAGCCAAATATAATTCCTAGTATACCACCTATAAGCGTCAATATGGCTGACTCCGATAAGAACTGTAATAATATAGAACTAGTTTTGGCTCCTAGGGCTTTTCTAATACCTATTTCTCTAGTTCGTTCGGTTACCGATACTAACATAATATTCATAACACCTACACCACCTACTATTAATGAAATAGCAGCAATTAATGCTATAAATACTGTCAAACCATTAATAATACCATTTATCATACCCATCTCTGCATCAAAGCTTGATACCATATATACAGCATCCTCCACCTTACACTTATGTCTATCACATATATCGTTTAGTAAATCATTACTTAACACTGTTGAATCTGCTTCTGGAGCAGCTAGCAAATACAAAAATTGTGTAGGATATATGGGAGCTGCTAAATACTGTTCCATAGATGTAACTGGTACATATATAGTTACCGTATCTGGCATATCAAAGCTTAACAAGCTGCTACTCTTACCTTCCTCTACTACACCAACTATAGTATAGTCTAATATGATATTACCCTTTGTCGTCTCTACCGTCATACCAACTACATCTGTATTTCCAAACAGCTTTATGGCATCCGTATCTTTAATGTAGCAAACCATCTGACCTGTTTCATACTCATATTCATTGTAAAATCTTCCAACCTTAGGAGTATCATTAATATTATTAAACAGGTAATCCTTTGTATTTCCACCTATGATATTTACATTAAAATCTCCCTTTGTAGTAGTGGCTGCACCGCTTATATTTCCCTCTACACTAACAGCCTCTATCTCTGGATAATTCTCAAGTATATAAGCTATATCTTCCTCTGTTATATAGTATTCCTCTTCTGTTTCATAGCTTCCTATAGCTATCTGATTAGAAGCAATACCTGATAATTGATCTGATATTAATTCTTTTACACCATTTCCAAGTGATGTGATAAGTATAACCGAAGATATACCTATGATAATTCCTAACATTGTTAATATAGAACGCACCTTGTTAGATAGTATATTAAACAATGCCATTTTTATATATTCTATAAATTGAGACATATCTATCCTCCAAGTCTTTATTCTTCCGCTTCTTTGTTAACACCCTCTACCTTTGAGGGTACCGAATCCATATCTATAAGCTTAGCTACTACCTTTTCACCCTCTTTAGTTTCTTTATCTACATTAGTAAGTACCATATCCTTGTCATCTAATCCATCTTTTATTACTACCTTATCACCATCATTTATACCCAATTCAACATATTGCTTTGTAATTACATCCTTCTTAACTACATATACAAAATTACCATCTACATTTACATTTACAAGAGAATAAGGGATAGTCATTACATCCTTTTCATTCATTACATCTATAACTACTTTGGCATCAATACCTAATATAATATCTTTATCTGGATTATCTATAGATATCTCAGCACTTATGGTCTTAGTACTGCCATCTGCCGATGCAACTGCTACATGACTAATGTAAGTAACTTTGCCTGTATATTTCTTATCCAATATAGTAATTGTAGCTTTTTGTCCTTCTTTTATCTCAGATACATCATTCTTCGTTAATTCAACATTTACTACCATACTATTAGAAACACAGAAAATAGATTATATTTTCATACAAAATATAATCTATTCCTGATTTCCAGCTCTATAATCTTCTAATATTTTTCTACTAGTCTCTATAACTTCATTTCTAAATTCTCTGGCTGAATACAATCTGCATCCCGCTCCTCGAATGATAATCTGCTCTAAGCCATCAGAAGTAGCCACCGTAACCTCATACCTTTTACCATTCTCATGAGCAAACCTTTCTATATATTGATCTGCTGTCTCCGCTTCTTTTGTATAAACCACTTTTATATTGTTATAAGTAAAGGCAGTTGTTTCATGCCCCTTTACCTTATATGCATCAAATACCAGTATTAGCTTACAATCAACTATACTCTGATAATTGCACATAATGTCCATCAGTTTATCTCTAGCGCCATCTAGATTATTATCTTCTATAAGGCCATCAAACTCTTCCCACGCATGAATTATATTATATCCATCCACCAATAAATATTTATCCAGCTTTTCCTTTATAGCAGTATGACTGCTAACTACATAATCTCTTATCTTATTACTCTTCCATTTTGTCTTCTTATCCGCATTAGAATAGAATGTACGATTAAGTATATCCTCTATCTCATCAAGTCCTATGTTATCATCTACATAACTATCTCTATACGCTGGCAAAGCTTCAACTGTCTCTTTCTCTTCAACTAAAGTCATATCCATATGCATATATTCTGACACCTTATTATATGGCACTATAAAGCCTGCACCATGGGCACAAAATACTGAGCTGGTTGGGTTCTCCACATCCTTCTCTGAATCGTAGCCTATAGAAGCTATTATCTCTTCTTCATTATGGCAAGGTGCATATCCGTCTAATATACACATTAGCTTACCCTGTCCCTTGGTATAGGCCATAACCTCCTGCTGATAATTATTCATACTAGAAACTGGAGCCTTACCAGTAATATTCGCTATTCCATTACTATTTTCAGGCACGCTAAATGTACCCTGCATTCTCTCTATGTCTGTCATTGCTCTGCCTATCATATCTTCTGGAACCTCTAATGTATATCTGTAGTAAGGCTCCAGCAATACTGATTGTGCGGTCTTAAGACCTTGCCTAACAGCTCTATAAGTAGCTTGTCTAAAATCTCCCCCCTCAGTATGCTTTGTATGAGCCTTTCCCGATACCAAGGTTATCTTCATATCGGTAATAGCCGATCCCGTAAGCACACCTATATGTTCCTTTTCCTCTAGGTGCGTAAGTACTAATCTCTGCAAATTTTTATCTAATATATCATCGCTACAATTAGCAGAAAATTGTAATCCACTGCCTATCTCACCTGGTTCTAATATAAGGTGTACCTCAGCATAATGTCTGAGGGGTTCAAAATGCCCTACACCCTCTACTATATCTGTAATAGTTTCTTTATATACTATACTTCCTACTCCAAATTCTACGTTCATATTAAATCTATTAGCTATAATGTTCTTAAGTATATCTATTTGTACCTCACCCATAACTTTAGCTTGTATCTCATTAAGCCTTTCATTCCATACTATATGAAGTTCTGGCATCTCCTCTTCTAAAAGCTTTAGCTTAAGCATTGCCACAGATATATCCATATCCTCAGGTAATATAATACTATAGGTTAAAACTGGCTCCAATATAGGTATATTCTTATGAATACCCACTCCTATAGCCTCGCC
>CAZOUU010000021.1:0-2569 GCA_964583045.1 uncultured Lachnospiraceae bacterium
AAACTTATATCTAGTTAGATTAACACATATGTGGTATAGTTAATTATATATGATTACTTATGATATGGAGCAGGTGTATGAAGAATATATTTATTACAATGGAAGGCCCAGATGGGGCTGGTAAATCCACACAGATAGAGTTGCTTAAGAAATATTTTGAAGGCAAGGATATAGAAGTAGTGTTAACCAGAGAACCTGGTGGAACGAGAATAAGCGAAGCAGTAAGAGCAGTTATTCTTAATAAAGAATACAAAGAGATGGATTATAAGACTGAGCTTATGTTATATACAGCAGCTAGAGCACAACTAGTGGCAGAGGTTATAAAGCCTGCATTATTGCAGGGGAAGGCTGTTATATGTGATAGATTTGTAGATTCATCTGCAGTATATCAGGGTATGGGCAGAGGGCTCGGCGTAGAGCAGGTATATAAGATTAATGAATATGCACTAGATGGTCTTAAGCCTATATTAACTATATTGTTGGACTTAGATGCTACAGAAGGAATTAGACGTAAGAAGAATCAGGCAGAGCTAGATCGTATGGAGGAAGAGTCTATAGATTTTCATAAGAAGGTGGTAGAGGGTTATAGACAATTGGCAGAGCTTGATAAGGACAGAATATATAAGATAGATGCTACCTTACCGGTAGAGGAGATAGCAAAACTTATAAGAGAAGAAGTGGATAAGAGGATATAAGAGAGCTATCACATAAGCTTCAGAGAGGAGATAGTGGATATGGATTTGAAAATTAATCAATTGACACAGACTGCTGCAACTAACCAGAATACACCGGTTAATACAGGCGATGATACCTTTAAGTTTACACTTATGAGTAACATAGAAGAGAGTCAACTCCAAGAAAGACTTACTGGACTTATGAAGGAGATAGAGGAGCAGGGTGGTCTTATAGCCAAGCATATGGATATAAGAGATATGAAGAGATATAGAAAATCCGTTAAAGAATTTCTGAATGAGATAGTTAGTCGCTCTCATGAATTTTCCAGAGAGAATTTTCTCGATAAAAGAGGAAGACATAGGGTGTATGGTATAATAAAGCTTATAGATGAGAATTTGGATGCCTTGGCACAGGAGCTGCTTAAGGAGGAAAAAGACCATTTGAGTATTCTAGGTAGAATAGATGATATAAGAGGTCTGTTATTAGATATAACAACCTAATAGCCAATATTTATTGGTGGGATTAGTCTGTAGATTAATCCATGGAGCATAGAAGGAGGGTTATAATATGGCTAGTTTTAAAGAGATAGTGGGACATAAGGATATAATTACACATTTTAAGAGCAGTATAGAAAAGGGTAAGGTTGCTCATGCATATATATTGAATGGAGAAAAGGGCTGTGGTAAGAAGCTTATAGCACAGGTGGTATCTAAGACATTACAATGTGAAGCAGGAGGCACAGATCCTTGCGAGGAATGTCAGTCTTGTAGACAGGTGGAGAGTGATAATCAACCAGATATTATATGGGTTTCTCATGATAAGCCTAATACTATAGCAGTAGATGATATAAGAGAACAGGTTAATAATGATATAGGGATAAAGCCTTATAGCAGTAGATATAAGATATATATTGTATCTGAGGCTGAGCTTATGAATGTGCAGGCACAAAATGCTATACTTAAGACTATAGAGGAACCACCAGAATATGCTATCATTATGTTGCTTACAGCTAATATAGATAAGCTATTACCTACCATTTTATCTAGGTGTGTTGTGCTTAATTTTAAGCCTATTAGAGAGCTGGAGATGATGGATTATTTAACTAATATAGTAGGTATTGATGAGAAAAAGGCATATTTTTGTACTAATTTTTCTATGGGAAATATGGGAAAAGCGGTTAGATTAGCGTTATCAGATGATTATAATAACCTTAAGAGAGATTGTATATATATGTTGAGAAATATATATGACATAGATATAGATGATATTATAAGATCTATAAAGAACATTAATAATTATAAGCTGGAAATCAATGATTATCTTGATATGATGGTGCTATGGTATAGAGATATACTTATGCTCAAGATATCTGGTAATCCTAATAAGCTAATATTCAGGGAAGAATATTCTTATATAAATAAGCAGGCTAGTAGGATAACTTACGAGGGAGTAGATACAATTATTGAGGCTATAGAGAAGGTTAAAGTAAGATTAGAGGCAAATGTTAACTTTGATATAGCTATGGAGCTTATGCTACTTACAATAAAGGAGAATTAAGATGGTTGAAGTTATAGGAGTAAGGTTTAGAGAAAATGGAAAGATATATTTCTTTGATCCACTAGAGTTTGAGATTAATATAGGCGATGCGGTTATAGTAGAGACCGCTAGAGGTGTGGAGTACGGTAAGGTGGTACTTAGTAAGAGACCTATAGATGAGAGAAATATAATAGCTACCTTGAAGCCGGTTATTAGAAAGGCTACTGAAGAGGATAGCAAAAAGAATGAAGAGAATAAAAAGAAGAGCAGAGAAGCTATAAAGATATGTAATGAGAAAATAGCAAAGCATGGCTTGGTTATGAAGCTTATAGATGCTGAGTATACATTTGATAACAAT
>CAZOUU010000021.1:2579-10268 GCA_964583045.1 uncultured Lachnospiraceae bacterium
ATGGAAGAATAGACTTTAGAGAGCTAGTTAAGGATTTAGCAGCAGTATTTAAGACCAGAATAGAGCTTAGACAGATAGGTGTTAGAGATGAGACTAAGATACTGGGTGGTATAGGTATATGCGGTAGAGAGTTATGCTGTAAGACATATTTGTCTGATTTTATTCCAGTATCTATAAAGATGGCTAAGGAGCAGAATCTATCCCTTAACCCTACTAAGATATCTGGTGTATGTGGTAGACTTATGTGTTGTCTTAAGAATGAGGAGGATACCTATGAGTATCTTAATGATAAGCTACCTAGCGTAGGAGATTTTGTTAGAACATATGATAATTTTAAAGGGGAGGTATCCAGCGTCAGCGTGCTTAGACAGAAGGTTAAGGTCATAGTAACTGATGATAAGGGTGACAAAGAGATAAGAGAATACAAGGTGGATGAGCTTAAATTCAAGCCTAAGAGACGTAGAGATAACAAAGATATAAATGATGCAGAGATTAAGAAACTAGAAGCATTAGAGCGTAAGGAAGGAAAGTCTAAATTAGATGACTAATATATTACCTGGTGAAAGAATAGATGATCTTCAATGTAAGGGATATAGACTTATCCAAAAACCTGAAGGCTTCTGTTTTGGAATGGATGCAGTGTTACTAGCTCATTATACTCGTGTACCTAAGGATGCCAAGGTATTAGATATGTGTAGTGGTTCAGGAGTTATTCCTATACTACTTGCAGGTATATCTATAGGTTCACATTTTACAGGATTAGAGCTTCAAGAAGCATATAGTGGCATGGCATGTAGAAGTATAGAACTTAATAATTTACAGGATAGAGTATCCATGATACAGGGTGATGTGAAAGAGGCAGCAGGATTATTTCCTTCCGCTTCTTTTGACGTAGTGACTACAAATCCCCCTTATATAAATGAGAAACATGGTTTAACAAATCCTCATGAGCCTAAGAACATAGCTAGACATGAGATATATCTATGTTTAGAGGATGTAATTAAGGCGGGAGCCTATGTATTACGCGAGGGCGGTATATTTACTATGATTCATAAGCCCTTTAGATTGCCTGAGATTATAAGTCTGATGAAGAAATACCGTCTAGAGCCCAAGCGTATGAGATTGGTACAGCCGTATGTAAATAAGGAGCCTAATATGGTATTAATAGAAGGGGTTAAGGGTGGAAATCCTATGATAAAGATAGACCCCACATTAATAGTATATAAGGATGTGAATATATATACAGACGAGATATATGAAATATATGGGAAGAGTGAAGGTAGGTAATATGGCAGGAACATTATATTTATGTGCAACACCAATAGGAAATCTAGAGGATATTACATATAGAACAGTTAGGATATTAGGAGAAGTAGATTTAATAGCGGCAGAAGATACAAGACATAGTATCAAATTGCTTAATCATTTTAATATAAAGACACCTATGACCAGCTATCATGAGTTTAATAAATATGATAAGGCGATCTATCTAGTGAGCAAATTACTAGAGGGAGCGAATATAGCCATTATTACAGATGCAGGTACTCCAGGCATATCTGATCCGGGTGAGGAGCTAGTGCGTCAATGTCATAAGGCAGGTGTTAAGGTGGAGGCATTACCAGGACCTTGTGCCCTTATAGCAGCAGTAACGTCTTCGGGACTCCCTACAAGAAGATTTGCCTTTGAGGCATTTCTGCCGATGGATAAGAAGGAACGTAGGTTAATATTAGAGGAGCTGAAGAGTGAGACTAGAACTATAGTGTTGCATGAAGCACCTCATAGATTAATAAAGACATTAGAGGAGCTGCTAGAGGTACTAGGAACTAGAGAGGTGGCAGTGTGTAGAGAGCTAACAAAGAAGTATGAGACTATACACAGATTTACATTAGAAGAGGCCATGGCATATTTTAAGGAGACAGAGCCTAAGGGTGAGATAGTACTAGTGGTAAAGGGAAAAGACCAAGAAGAGATAAGGAAGGAAGCAGAAGAGAAATGGGAGAGTATGCCATTAGCTGAGCATATGGATATATATATAAATCAAGGTAAGGATAAAAAGACAGCTATGAAGCTAGTAGCAGCAGATAGGGGTATAGCTAAAAGAGATGTATATAAGCAATTGCTAGAGGAGTAGCAGGAGGTAAGATTATGGGATTGTTTGATAAGTTAAAAAAGGATAAGGAAAAAGAGGTTAATTCTGTAGGCTGGGATTGTATTGAGAAGAAGATGGAGGAGGTGTATCCAGGACAGACAGCTCCTAAGCATTATGGTACGTTAGTTAATTGGAATCTGGGGGGCAATGATCCACTAGATGGAATAAGTATATATGATGGTGGAGATTACTGGCATTTTGTTACCTATGGACTTACAGAGCTGCATAATAAAGAGTCCAATAATAAGGATATAAGTGGTTTTGGTATGGAATTTACATTTAAATTGAAAAAAGACCATTATGAAGATGAAGAGAGCGAGATTAAATGCATATGTGGTATATTGCAGGCAATTGCCAGAATAACATTTAATAATGCTGAGATATTTAATCCGTATGAGTTTTTATATACAGGGCAGACAACGGGAATAGATAGTAAGATGAAGTCTAATATCACAGGCTTTATTACTATACCAGATACTCAGGTGGAGGCTATAGATACACCTAACGGAAGGGTCAACTTTGTGGAGTTTATAGGGGCAGCGGATAGCGAGCTTCTAGCCCTAAAGAATAATGAGTTATCGGTAAAAGAGTTATATGAGAAGCTTGGTAGTGATGTGACAGATTATAATAGAGCAGCTATGGTGTAATCGAAATCATAGAAAAGCTCAAGGAGATTATGATGAGTAATCCGATAAAAAGTTTAACGAAAAGAGAATGGGGAATCTGGATAGGTTCCCTACTAATAGTAGCAGTTTCAAATGTATGGTCTGAAAATATTGATTTACTTACGCTGATTGCAGCATGGGTAGGAATTACGTCGCTTATATTTGCAGCAAAAGGAAATGTATGGGCGCAGATACTGATGATTGCGTTTAGTATTCTGTACGGAATTATTTCATGGAGATTTGAGTATTGGGGCGAGATGATAACCTACCTGGGAATGACTATGCCAATGGCAATATGGTCAACTATAACATGGATAAAGAATCCTGCGGAGAATGGAAAAGAAGTTGCAATTCAGAAGCTGACCAAAAAACATATTGTTTGTATTGCAGTCAGTTGCGTGATAATAACAGTCCTATTTTACTATATATTAAAGCTGTTTGAAACACCTAACATTGTATTTAGTACTATATCAATCACAACAAGCTTTCTAGCAGCTACACTTACAATGCTTCGTACATCATATTATGCGCTGGGATATGCGTCAAACGATATAGTGCTGATTGTCTTATGGGTACTGGCATCTATTGAGAATCCAATATACATTCCCGTAGTTGTTAATTTCGTAATTTTCTTTTTCAATGATATGTATGGTTTCATAAGTTGGAGAAAAAGAGAAAGGGCTTAAATTTGTACTGCAAAAGGAATATATCAAACCTGGAACAAGTGAATATGTCCGGGGGGAGCCTTTTGAAGAAGAGGTCAAAAACATATGGACCATGTAACTGATTTTTCGCAGATTGCAGCCTATGGTATTATGAGTACACCTGCATTGGTTATTGATGGTAAAGTAGTAAGTTATGGAAGGGTACTGAAAAAACAAGAGGTTATCGATATTCTGAGAAAGGTTCGTGGATAATATGGCAGAGAAAAAGAAGATTGCGTTTATTTGTGTCCATAATTCCTGTCGTAGTCAGATAGCAGAAGCACTTGGCAAAAAATATGCTTCTGATAGATATGAATTTTATTCTGCTGGAACAGAGACAAAATCACAAATCAATCAAGATGCAGTTCGATTGATGAAAGAATTGTACGGCATTGATATGGAGAAGACACAGCACTCCAAGCTGATTTCCGATATTCCAGCGGTAGATATAGTGATTACAATGGGGTGCAATGTAAAGTGTCCTTTTCTTCCATGCGAATACCGCGAGGATTGGGGACTTGATGATCCAACAGGAAAAAACGATGATGAGTTTATAAAAGTCATTCGAGCGATAGAAAATAGAATAATGAGTTTGAACTTTTAGCTTTTAGCTTTCAATGATTGTTGCCGTTATCGGCAGGATTACGTTGCATTACATAAAACTAAAGATACTTGAAAATATTCGGATAAGGGAATATAATTTGAGATATAAACTATTTATAAAAATGTAATATGAATGATGAAGTAAATGCGTTGCTTGGTGGTGTAAGGTACATCGCAAAAAGCGAGTATGCAACAATGCTCCCTAAATATAAGGAAGCAATAGATTATTTCAGGGTTTTGCAGAATAGCAAAATGTTGAAAATTTATTGTGTGGAAAACGATATTGTAGAGCATGACATTATAAATACCCTTGACGTATATAATCATATAGAAGAAAAAGTGGCTGAAGCAAATGATAAGTTTATTAGTACGACACTTGCACGCGAAAAAAATTATTTAGACAATATCTTAAAGGATATAGATCCTGTAATTATGCTTGACGAAGATCAGAGAAAAGTGATCCTTACAGATGAAGACTATTGCCTTGTAATTGCTGGAGCAGGTGCGGGGAAAACAACTACGGTTGCAGCTAAGGTCAAATATCTGGTTGAAAAGAAAGGGATAGAGCCACGAGATATTTTGGTTATTTCTTTTACTAATAAAGCTGTAGGAGAGCTTCGAGAGAAAATCAACAAGAATTTAGGTATTGAATGTCCAATAGCTACATTTCACTCCACGGGTAATGCTATTTTAAGAATTAATGATCCGGAATCTTTGAATATTTTTGATGGTTCTAAGCTTTATTTTTTATTACAGGATTATTTTAAACAGTCAATTCTTAAAAATGAGAGTTTGGTGAATAATCTTATTATGTTTTTTGCATCATATTTTGAGGCACCTTATGAAGGAGCCGATTTGAATGAGTTTTTTAATAAAACAGCAAAGGCGAATTATACTACTATGCGTAGTGAATTAGATGAATTTAGGCGTGAAGTTGTTGATAGAAGAACAAAGGAAATGAAGGAGAAGCTTCACTTCAAATATATTATAGTAGATGAGTACCAGGATATTTCAAGGCAGAGATTTGATTTGACAACAGCATTATCGGAAGTGTGCGATGGTAAGATTATAGCGGTTGGAGATGATTGGCAGTCAATCTATGCATTTAGTGGGTCAGATATATCGCTATTTACGAAATTTCAGGAAAAGATGGGTTACGCTAAGTTATTGAAGATAGTACGTACATATAGAAATGCACAGGATGTTATAGATATTGCGGGAAATTTTATTCAAAGGAATGCAGAGCAGATTGAAAAACAGCTTATTTCACCAAAGAAAATTGAAAATCCTGTGTTTATTTATACCTATGATAACTCGTATAAACAAATGGGACAGGATCGCAGAGGTGGTGCGTTGTATGCCACTGCAAATGCGGTTGAAACAGCTATTGAGCAGATAATAGAATATAACAAGCAAGATGGTAACAAAGATAATGGAACTATTTTGTTGCTTGGGAGATATGGATTTGATGGTGACTACTTGGAGCGTTCAGGATTATTTGAATATAAATCTAGAGGAAATAAGTTAAAGTCAGTAAAATATCCTGAGTTGGATATTACATTTATGACTGTTCATATGGCAAAAGGATTGGGCTACGACAATGTTATCATTGTGAATGGAAAGAATGAGACGTATGGTTTTCCATCCAAAATTGAAGATGATCCAGTACTTTCATTTGTTATTAAGGGCGATAATTCTATTGATTATGCAGAAGAAAGAAGATTGTTTTATGTTGCAATGACAAGAACAAAGAATAGGGTTTATTTTATTGCTCCAGAGCAAAATCCATCAGAGTTTTTGCTTGAAATTAAGCGTGATTATAAGAGCGTAGTGTTGAAGGGTAAGTGGAATGAAGAGAAAATTAAGCAAAGCAGCACGAGAAAGTTGTGTCCAATCTGTGGTTATCCGTTACAGTTTAGATATAAGAATGCATATGGATTAAAATTATTTATGTGCACAAATGATCAGGAAATATGCGGATTTATGACTAATGATGTTAAAGCAGGAAAAATGTCTATAATGAAATGTGACAAGTGCAGAGATGGATATCTGATTGCAAAGAGTGCCAGAAATGGATATTTTATGGGTTGCACAAATTATAAAAATGATAAAACGGGATGTAATAATACTATAGGAACAAATGAATATTTTACCTTAAGAAACATTGAATCGGAGTTTAAAGAACCTTTTGTTTCTGCAGTAAGAGAGATTCCTGTAGAAGAAAAAAATCAAGTAGATTCATTATTGCAAGAAACTGTAGAAAAGGAAATAAAGGACGAAATTGGGAAAGTGAATAAGTTCTATAAAGAAGAGGATTTATACGCCGTTTTGGGAAATGTTATTTCTTGCTTAGAACATATAAGTGAAAGGTATTTTTTTGATATTTATATATTAATTGCAGTTTTGCGTGGTGAGAAAAGAAAGCAGATTGAAAAGCACAAACTAAATGAAGTGCAAGAATATGGAATATGTTTTTATATGAGTCGAGATGATATGAGAGCAATTATTCAATGGATGATTAACAATCAATATATTTTAAAGAACAAAGCAAAATATCCGGTGCTTCATCCTACATATAAAGGGAATCATTTTGATGAGTGCATAACAAAGAAGCAGATTAGAGATTTAAAAAGCTATATGGAAGATTCAAACAGAGAGGTCTTTGATGACTATATATAGTTTTTAGATTTAATGAATGATTCAAGATATCCGAGGAGAATCAAATTTTGTTATAACTGAAATGGAGTGAAGTAAAGTATGGAATATTTAACAACAGCAGAATTTGCAGAAAAATGGAGAGTATCACAAAGGAGAGTTGGTATTTATTGTAAAGAAGGAAGATTAGATGGTGCAATGATGAAGGGAAAAACTTGGTTAATACCTGCTGATTCAAAAAAACCAGAAGATCCTAGAAAAGAAAAAAAGAAAGCTAAAGGTGGATTTTAATAGAATATATCCGTTTTTAGGAGTAGTTTGTATCCCTGGTAGAGCCTTAGCCTACATAAGATAGTATAAAAGGTCGGGAAGAGAAGCTGTCACATAAGTTATAATAGCACTACAGTGATGCAAGGGAAAAAGTTGCAGTTCTTAACTCTGTTGCACCACTGAAAATAAAATTAACACTGGAGGGTGGAACTAAGTTAGAGTACAAGATCGTAAAAAAAGAACAGTTTACAGTAATGGGAAAATCTAAGAGATTTGATACAGATACCTCTTATGGAGAGATTCCTAAGTTCTGGCAAGCGCATATGCAAAGTGAGGATTGCAAGGTTGTCTGGGGAATGTATGGTATATGCATTGATGGTGATGGTAAGAATTTCGACTATTTGATAGCAGATGCCTATAGTGAGATATGGGTTCCTGTAGAGAAGATTAGCTAAGCGTAAATAATGATTGAAAATATATATTCTATAAAGGAGACTAACAATATGAGTGATATAAAGAAAATTGCAGTACTTACTAGTGGAGGAGATTCACCAGGTATGAATTCGGCAATTCGTGCGGTAGTATTTAGTGCCATTAATCTGGACATAGAAGTAGTGGGTATACTTAGAGGATATGAAGGTCT
>CAZOUU010000021.1:10278-12816 GCA_964583045.1 uncultured Lachnospiraceae bacterium
TGGGAGACGGAGCCCTTGGGACTAGAGAACGTGCGAAATATCAATAATCAGGGCGGAACTATTCTATTTACCAGTAGAAGTGATAGATTTTTAAAGCCTGAATATAGAAAGCAGGCGGCTGAAAACCTAAGAGCTAACGATGTGGATGCCCTTGTTGCAATCGGAGGAGATGGAACTCTTAGAGGAGCTATAGATTTTCGGGAAGAGGGAATCAATATAGTGTGCATACCAGGAACTATTGATAGAGATATGGCATGTACAGAATATACTATAGGATTTGATACTGCAGCTAATACGGCCACAGAGGCAATAGATAAGATTAGAGATTCTTCGATTTCTCATGGAAGATGCAGCGTTGTAGAGGTAATGGGAAGAAAGCGAGGATACATTGCACTATGGGCAGGTATGGCGACTTCGGCTGATGCAATAGTTCTTCCAGAAAAATGGGATGGAAATTTTGAGACAATAACAAATGCAATTAAAAGACGTCATGCAGATGGAAGAAATAGTTACTTAGTTGTAGTGGCAGAAGGTGTAATTGATGCACCAGAGTTAGCAGCGATTATTCAGGAAAAGACAGGTATAGAGTCTAGAGTATCTGTATTAGGTTATATTCAAAGAGGAGGACAACCTTCTGCAAAGGATAGGATGTATGCATCCTTGATGGGTGCTTATGCCATAGAGATATTACAAAATGGTGAGAAAAATCGTGTTGTAGCCATTAAAAATGATGTGCTAACGGATTATGATATAGGAAAGTCACTTGATGTAAATAATAATATACTAGATTCTTTCCAGTATAAACTAAGTCTAAGACTGTCAGAGTAGCTAGAGAATATAAGAGAGCATTGTACTTATATTTTGGCATCAGATGTGATGGCAAGGAGATTTTATATATTACAAAATGCTATATTTTCCGTATATAAAGTAAGGAATGGGGTAGAGATAATATGAAGGGTAAGAGAAAGAAGGCTAGAAATAACATACGTTATATGATAGCTATGATTTACAAGGCGGATAAAGGTATAGTATGGTAATCCATTATAAAAAATGCAATGGAGCAGATTTTTATGTGTTTTTCTTTGTATATTTGACACAATATATATTTCAATGTATAGAGCGAAATACACCATTTTCTAATTTACTTATATTTGTTGGAATAGCATGTTTACTACATATGGTAGTTCATTTTATGTGTGCCTGGTATGTGTATTATCTAAAGGTACGGACTCCCAAAGTGTATGAATACATACTTCTTCACGTTATGGATAGGGCTAGTGATATATCGTTAGAGGAATACGAGAATCCAGAATTTTACGATAGATATGCCCGGGCATTGGATGAATGTGTGGATCAGGGTATGGATTTACTTATAACGCTGGGTATATTTATAGGAAATGTAATTGCCACTATTATGACCTTGATATTGATAGGAAATGTAGATCCAATACTATTATTATTTATGTTGATTCCACTTATTACCAGTACATATTTTGGAAAGAAATCCAGCAAAAATAATTATGAAATGAAACAAAAGATTACTAGAGATAAACGAATAGCAGAATATACTAATCGAGTTTTTTATGAGAAACAATACGCATAGGAGATGCGATTATATGATATGGGAGAAGTGCTTTTTGGTAAACATAGAGAAAGCTATGAGAGACTATATAAGACCAATCTTCATTATCGTATAAAGAACGCCATATATGCGTTTGCTACATTTGGAAGCTTTAGTATAGTGGCTAATCTAGGTGCCTATGTGTATGTTGCATTTATGATTAAGCTAGGCTATAGGACAGAGATAGCCGCCTATATAGCTATGATTAATGCCTTAGCATTTTCCTCTAGTCAATTAAAGGATGCAGTAGAAAATGGAATTAAGCTATTAAAATATAATAATCTAATAGCTAATCTAAGAAGCTTTTTAGAGCCTAAAGCAGTGGAGGATATTAAAGAGAACAAGGGGCTTGAATTAGAGAGTATAGAGACTATAGAATTTAAAAATGTATACTTTACTTATCCAGGAGCGGATAGACCTAGTGTAGAGAATTTGAATTTTACAGTTCATAAGAATGAGAAGGTAGCTATAGTTGGTTACAATGGAGCAGGAAAGACTACATTTGTAAAGCTAATGATGGGACTATACCCGATAACCTCAGGGCAGATATTAGTTAATGGTTATGATATACAGAAGTTAGATCAAAAGGCATATCATAGGCTGTTTGGAACGGTATTTCAGGACTTGCAGATATTTGCATTGCCTCTTTGTGAAAATGTATTAATGAAGACTCCTGACACCTTAGAAGAGAAGAAGCTTGTAGAGGATTCGTTACGCAAGGCGGAGTTTGGCGATGTATTAGATAAATTACCAGATGGTATAGATACTATTATAACAAGGGAGTTTGATGAAAAAGGATATGTATGTTCAGGTGGACAGGCTCAAAAGATAGCTATAGCCAGAGTATTTGCAAAGAATCCCGATGTGGTTATATTAGATGAACCGTCCAGTGCTTTAGATCCTCTGGCTGAATATAA
>CAZOUU010000022.1:0-11403 GCA_964583045.1 uncultured Lachnospiraceae bacterium
AGCTACCACCCTTCCTAGTGACATACGAATTTGATTCTTATTTTTTCTCATAGGGATTACCGTTTCATCAACTTGTTTACTAACTTCTCTTTCTATCATATTGTGTATATCATCAGGTATCTCTGGATACCCCTTTTTCAAATCGTCTAAGTTCATAAATTTATAGCCTCCTCTTCCTTCAACATTAATTTAAGTCTTTTTCTTGCCCTAAATAGTCTATTCTTTATGCTACTTTCTGTTGTATCCTCCAACTTAGCTATCTCCTTTATGCTAAAGCCTTCCGAATAATACAATGAAACTGCAATCTTAAGGTCAGTAGGCAGATCTGCAACTGCCTTATACAAATCTATATATTCGTTGTCTTCATAATAAGCATTTTCCATTATAGAATCTAAAGAAACAAATTTCTTTTCCTTTCGCATAATAGAATAACACTCATTCATTAGTATCCTGACCAACCAAGTCTTCACATAATTATCATTTCTCAATGTATCTACACTTGAAAACGCCTTCACAATAGACTCTTGTATAGCATCTGCACAGTCAGCATCATTATATAATAATGTCTTAGCAATTCTATATAGACTATCTTCTTTGTCTATAATAACTTCACCTAGTTTTTCTTTAGTCATATATTTTCCTCTCTGCTGGCCAGCTTATTTCTTTTTACATAAGTTAGATGCATTAGAAGGCTATTTGGTCTCTAACTTTATTTTATATATATATTTTCACCTTATATTTTTCCAACCAGTAATTAACCTGTATATAGTAGGCTAGTAACTGAGGTCCCGCCATTAGCTGTCCATACCAAGGTTTTACATAGTTTTTAGGTCCTGCTATATATTCATATACTTTTTTCTTATCTATTAATACATTAATAGGTGAATTGTCATCCTCTATTATATCTATAATATGATGAATTAGCATTCTTTCATATTCTGGGTCATAGGTCTTTGGATAAGGACTCTTCTTTCTGTATACTATATCCTTTGGTAATATATCCTTAAATGCCGCCTTTAGCAGATGTTTTACCTCTCCATCCTTCGCCTTCATCTCCCATGGTACATTCCATACATATTCCACTATCCTATGATCTGCAAATGGAACTCTGGCTTCTAATCCCCAATACATACTAGTTCTATCCATTCTATCTAATAATGTCTGCATAAACCATTTCTGATTTATATAAGATATTTCTCGTCTGATTTTTTCTATATCATTGTCTAGATTTAACCTAGGCGTTTCATTCACAGATTTTTTATACGCTTCCACCGCATACTCTTCCATATTAAGCTTGTTAATCACTTTATCCTTAAGTAATAATTTTCTTGTTTCTATATCTCTATTCCACGGAAAGCCTGAGCCCTTTACTAATTCTTCTTTATGAAACCAAGGATATCCTCCAAATATCTCATCTGCGCATTCCCCTGTAAGCACCACTTTATTATAATCCTTTACTCTAGAGCAAAAATATAGCAAAGAAGAATCCACATCTGCCATCGTTGGCAAATCTCTTGATTCCACTGACTTATATAAGAACTCTAACTGTTTTTTGCTATCACACTCTAGGTATTTGTGATTAGAATTACATTGCTTAATCATTATATCTACAAATGGTCTGTCTCTATCTGGTTGAAAATCATTAGCCACAAAATTCTTCTGGTTATTTCTAAAGTCAAAAGAAAAGGTATTGAGAGTCTCTCCCTCTTTCTCTAGCTCTTTACTGCATATGGCTGTTACAATACTGCTATCTAGTCCTCCCGATAGAAATGTAGCTATAGATACATCTGACACCATTTGTCGCTTTACCGAGTCTGTTACCAGCTCTCTTACATGTGCTACTGTATCCTCATAGCTATCCTCATGCCTATGGCTGGTTAACTTCCAGTAGCTAACACCATTACCACCACGTTTATTGAATCTCATATAGCTGCCTGGTAGCACTTCATATATATCCTTGTATACACCATATCCATATGTCTTTGATGGTCCCAAGGTAAATATCTCATTTAGCCCATTAGCATCTAATTCTGGTACAATCCCTGGAAATTCAAATATAGCCTTCATTTCTGAGGCAAATACTACTTGATTATTCCTTATAGTATAATATATAGGCTTTACACCCATTCTATCTCTAAATAAATATAGGGCATCTTCTCGCTCATTCATAATAGCAAAAGCATATATACCATTTAACCTTCTCACTATATCTGCTCCATACTGCAAATATCCAATTAATATAACCTCGGTATCACAATTAGTATCAAACTCCCAGCCCTTTACCTCTAATTCTGTTCTTAATTCTGCTCCGTTATATAGTTCTCCATTATAAGCTATCCCATATGTATACCCATACACTTTTTTCACCATAGGCTGACTACCATTTTCTATATCTATGATTGATAATCTATTATGAGCCATTCCAAAATGATTGCATAAATATATATCATTTTCATCCGGTCCCCTATGTGCTAGTACTGCATTCATCTTACTCAGTATTTCCTTAAAATGTCCTTCATTAGAAAGATAACTATATCTATTATTATAAAAACCCGCTATAGAGCACATAAAAAACTCCTCCCACATTATACATAGTTTTCTACCTACATATTATGCGAGAGGAGGTCTATTAGTTACTTATTATAAGCACTTTTCTAATTTCTCTATCATCTCATCTACATTTTCTTTAGAAACTATAAGTGGCGGTAAGAAACGTAGTACATTCTTTCCTGCTGACAATATAATCACTCCCTGCTCCTGAGCCTTAACCACATAGTCTATAGGTGCCTTACTAATTTCTATGCCTTGCATCAAGCCTAAACCACGACGTTCCACCATATAATCATATTTCTTAACTAATTCATCCAATTTACTTTCTAGATATGCAGATACCTCTACCACATTGTCTAGTATACTATCCTTTTCAAATATATCTAACACAGCATTTATAGTAGCTCCTACAAATGGATTACCACCATAGGTAGTGCCATGATCACCTGGCTCTATTACATTAGCCGCCTTACCCTTGGCTGCAAATAAACCTACTGGCACGCCGCAGCCTAATGCCTTTGCACTAGCCATTACATCCGGAGTTATACCAAAGGTCTGATATGCAAACATCTTACCTGAACGACCCATACCACATTGTATCTCATCTAGTATTAGCAATATGTCATTATCATCACATAGTTTACGAACACCCTTTATGAATTCTGGTGTTGCTGGATATAAACCACCTTCTCCTTGTACTGTCTCTAATAGAATACCACATGTAGCCTCTGAAATCTGTGCTTTTACGCTTTCCAAATCATTAAAATCAGCAAATTTAATGTTAGGTATCATCGGACCAAAGGCTTCTTGGTATTTAGGTTGACCTGTAACTGCCAATGAACCCATAGAACGACCATGAAACGAATGATTCATAGCTATGATTTCGCCAGCTGCCTTTCCTGTCTTCTTGAAATAGTACTTGCGTGCTAATTTAATAGCTCCTTCTATAGCCTCTGTACCTGAGTTAGTAAAAAATACCTTATCCATATCAGAAACCTTAATAAATTTCTCCGCTGCCTCTATTATTGGCTTACTGTAAAACAAATTAGAGGTATGCATTAATTTATCTATCTGTTCCTTCAAGGCAGCCTTATAATCTTTGTTATCATAACCTAATGCACATACACCTATACCTGAACCAAAGTCTAAATACTTCTTACCATTATCATCATATAGATACATTCCCTCCCCTTTATCTAACACTATAGGAAAGCGATTATATGCCTTTATCAAATGCTCATTTCCTAATTCCATAACCTTATTCATATGTATACCTCCTAAAAAATATATTTCATCCTCTATAACTATATGCACATAATAACACCATCGGAATTTAATTGCAATATACAATTATTGCAACACCAAATTAAATATGCTATTATAAGATATATTAAAATATGTATTACAAAAGACTAATTAATATTTAATTTAGGAGGAAGTATGGACAATTCTTTGGAGTTTAGAGAACAAATCAGAATATTAGAGAGGAAGCTAGGTCTTCTTAAAAAGGCTACCACTTCTATAGGTTTTAATGGAAGCCCTCTTACTCTTCCTCAATGTCACGGTTTAGTAGAGATAGGTAGAGCAAATAGTATCTCCCTTAAACGACTTTCTGAAATATTAGATATAGATATAAGTACTACTAGTAGAACTGTAGATACACTTGTTAGAAAAGGCTTTGTTACCAGAATCCCTTCTGTCACCGATAGACGAAGTGTAGATATAAGTCTTACCTCAACGGGCGAAGCTATATATAAAGAAATAGAAGCACATAATAATCGTTTTTTTAAAGATATATATGATAATATACCCTTAGAAGAACAATCAAATGTGCTTCATAGCCTAGATATTATTCTAGCTGCTTTTAATGATTAATTTAATTCATATATTATCTTGCTTTAAATATTACCTGAAACAAGAACCAGCATACAACTGGATTTGCAACTATCTTGCCTATATGTTTGCCTAATTTTTTCATTATATCAACTTCCTTATACCAAATGATTGTTTCTGTTCAACAAAAGGTATATTATCACAACATATTTCCTTTGTACACACAAAATTTATTTTTCTGCAAGATTGCACTAAATAATAAGTGTTAATTGTACATTTTTATGGTATATTATGTTAATCAAAATATGATATGTAATCTATAGTATACTTGCTGCCTGGAAACATTTCTTCATACAAATCTACAAAGTAATCATCTGTCATACTAGCCATATAATCTACTACTATCTGATTTGGTTCTTCTTCAGTATATGCTACTCCTGGATAATATTTCCTTATATTATTCACAAAATCTATATGATGCTTGTATATAATAGTATTAGTATCCCCTGACTTAAGATCCTTTAGCAATTTCTCATACATATCTCTAAACATAGGCTTTATATTATCGTTGTACATAATATCTACCTTTTCATTCTGATATATGTATTTATAATTCTCTCTTTTGCTTGTTTTTAAATCATTATATATATCCTTGTCAAGTAATATGTATGCCTTACCATAACTATTTTCTATTATATTAACCGTAAGATTATTAATGATTTCGGCATTAGTTTTACCCATCTCAGCCTTAGTAAATATACTATCATCCTTTAGTAATTTTGCCTTTATAGCATCCTGTCTGTCTTTTCCTATATAGGCTATCATATCGCAAATACGTACTACGCAGCCTTCTAAAGTAGATGGAACAAGTTCACCTATATAACTCTGATCTACATAGCATTTCTCTACTTTATTATCAAATTCCTCAAATCCACTAAGCACACAAGGCCTATATTCTTGCATCGCAAACTCACCATTATGGCATATAATACCATCTAGTGCTTCCATAGATACATTTAATTTGAACATACCATCAAGTACTCTTACACTATGTACATTATGATTAAAATATCTACCTGTATGTTCATTATACAATTCATTTAAAAATCTTTCTCCTGCATGACCAAAAGGTGTATGCCCTATATCATGACCTAAAGCTATAGCCTCTATAAGTGCTTCGTTAAGTCCTAATGCATTTCCTATATTTCTAGCTATTCTAGATACCAGCTGCACATGAAGTCCCCTTCTAGTTATATCATCATTTCTATAGAAGGAGAATACTTGAGTCTTATCGTTATATCGGTTGTAATAAGGTGAGTGCATAATTTTTTCTATATCTCGCACATAGCAAGGTCTCCACAGATTAGCTTTATCTCTATCTGGATTACGTCTTACTGCCTCATGTCTACAAGCATAAGGATTAACCCAGTTATTCTCCCTATCTTCTATAATCTTTTGTTGTATATCCTCTGACAGCTTATTATATCCCATAGCTTCCTCCTTCACTACCTAATTCATCTTAGTTAATTCTAGAGTGCATTTTATATTTTGTCAATGGAATCCAGCCTGTATTATCTCTGCTATTCTCTAATATGTAACTACATAGCTTAGATATCAAATAATAGCTTGCTATATTGTGGAAATGGCCATACTTCCTCTGATACATACTGCTCTAATTCATCAGCTGGCTTTCTTACCTCATCCATAGCATCAAATACTACATCGTGGAAATACCTAGCCTGAGCTGGTATATCCTCCTCTATAGTAGCAGCTTTTGCTACTGAAGCCTCTAATTTGATTACAGCTGCTTTTAACTCTACTAATAGCTTAGCTATACTGCTTAGGATATCTGCTTGGACTGATACTTCATCAATGCCTGCTGCCTTAAGGTCAATTACACCCTTAGCCAGCTCTGCTTGGTACTTCATAACTGCTGGAATAATATCCTTCTTTGCCATATCTAACATAGTCTTTGCTTCTATATTAATATGCTTAGCATAGTTCTCATAATATATCTCGGCACGAGACTCTAACTCTACTTCACTTAATACACCAAACTTAGTAAATACTCTAACGGCCTTATCAGTAGTTAAACAAGGAACAGCATCCACCATACATTTAATATTTGGAAGTCCTCTTCTTGCAGCCTCTACTACCCATTCTTCTGAATAACCATTGCCGTTAAATACGACTCTCTTATGCTCTGTAACTAATTTCTTAATCATATCATGTACAGCCATATCAAAATTATCAGCTTTTTCTAACTCATCTGATGCAGTACACATAGCATCAGCAACAATAGTATTTAATATGATGTTCGGAGTTGCTATTGATTGTGTAGAACCCACCATTCTAAACTCAAATTTATTACCCGTAAATGCGAATGGTGATGTACGGTTACGGTCTGTGGCATCCTTCATAAATGATGGAAGTGTACTTACACCTGAATCAAGAGTTGCGCCCTGTTTACTACTAGTTGCTTCACCGTTCATATCTAATTGTTTAAGTACATCCTCTAATTGCTCACCTAAATACACTGAAATAATAGCTGGAGGTGCCTCATTAGCTCCTAGTCTATGATCATTTCCTGGAGATGATGCTGATAATCTAAGTAAATCAGCATGCTCATCAACTGCTTTTAAGATTAATGCTAATACTAATAAGAACTGTATGTTCTCATGTGGAGTTTTACCTGGCTCTAATAGGTTAATTCCATCATCCGTACACATAGACCAGTTATTATGTTTACCCGAACCATTAACACCTGCAAATGGTTTCTCATGTAATAAGCATGCAAGACCTTGACGACCTGCTACCTTCTTCATAGTCTCCATAACTAATTGATTATGATCTGTTGATACATTATTAGGTGCATATATAGGTGCTAACTCATGTTGTGCTGGAGCTACCTCATTATGTTGAGTCTTAGCTAGTATTCCTAGCTTCCATAACTCTTCATTAAGCTCCTTCATATATGCGGCTACTCTCTCTTTAATGCTTCCAAAATAATGATCATCTAACTCTTGACCCTTTGGAGGCATACCACCAAATAAGGTACGTCCAGTAAATATAAGATCCTTTCTAGCTGCAAAATTCTTCTTATCTACTAAGAAATACTCTTGCTCTGGTCCTACTGAAACATTTACTCTGGTAGAGGTTGTATTTCCAAATAATTTTACTATTCTCATAGCTTGAACATTGATAGCTTCCATAGAACGAAGTAATGGAGTCTTCTTATCAAGTGCCTCGCCTGTATATGAACAGAATGCTGTAGGTATACATAAAATCATAGTTCCTCCAGGAGTCTCTTTAACGAAGGCTGGTGAAGTACAATCCCATGCTGTATATCCTCTTGCTTCAAATGTAGCTCTAAGTCCACCTGAAGGAAATGAAGATGCATCAGGCTCACCCTCGATTAACTCTTTACCTGAAAACTCAAGTAATACTTTGCCATCTGCTGTGATGCCTGTCATAGGTTGGAACCAATGAGTATAATGCGTTGCTCCTAATTCTACTGCCCAGTCCTTCATAGCATTTGCTACTGTATCAGCAATGGCTGGATTTAATTCCTTACCCAACTCAATTGTTTTTTGAAGTTCCTTGTATACGTTCTTTGGTAAACGCTCTCTCATTACTGCATCATTAAATACATGTGAGCCAAAAATCTCTTGTACATCTACTTTTTCTTTCATAATATAACATCCTTTCACCATTTATTAGATACCTTAAATATAGCTTTAACCTCTCTGTACCACAGATTCAAATTCATATCACATATATATGCTAATCTCTAAATTTTATTAAATAAAGTGATTTTGCATAAAAAAAGGTGTTCTCAAAAAAGAGAACACCTTCATTCATATGAATACTATATTCATCGATAGGTATAAGATACTCCATTTCGTCTTAAAAATCAAGTACTTTTCACTTTTTATTTTAAATAATATATCAAATACTTAAAAAACGCAAGTGGTATACCCTCTCAATCTCAGTTTTCAGTTTTTTCACTTAACAAAATATAGTCGTTATATTTATTTCTCTAAAAAATCTAGAATGTCATCTCTACATCTTGAAGTTTTTTAGCTTCCCCTTCAAAATATTCTTCCTTATTCATATTCATAATATTGGCAGCTATACTACCAGGAAATGTAACTATCTTAGTATTATATGACGTTACATTTGAATTGTATAATCTTCTTGCTGCTTGTAAATGTTCCTCCGTATCTGCTATAGCCAATTGCAATTTACCGAAATTCTCACTAGATCTAAGTTCTGGATAAGCTTCAGCGACTACATTAACTCCTGCCGCTATTTCATCTAACTTACCACTCACATCATTTCTTTGTGACATAGTCTTTGTCTGTCTTAAATCAATAGACTCTAACAAAGTAGATTTCTCGTATCTCTCATACTCTTTTACAACATCTAACATCTTCTTTAGTACATCATACCTTTTAACTAAAGCTATATCTATGCCAGATTTTGCTTCCTCCACCTTTAACTTCATTACTTTAATTCCGTTACATGCTGCTATGTACCACACTACTATAATCCCTATAACTACAATACCTATCCCTGCCGCTATCATGCTTTCTCCTCCTTATATACGTACGAATATACTTTAGCATCTCACTGTCTTCGCATATGGGCATTATATCATATATTCTTGCCAATTATAAACAATTATATTTGCACGTTAAGGTAGGTAAGGTGTATATATTCAGCTAATCTATATACACCTTTTATGGTTTTTGTATATTATATTTCACTTCCATAGGCTCTAAACTCCATATATCATATACCTCTATATTTTCTATTCCCTCTACCTTATTAGCCTTTGGATAAAATCTGGTTGCAAATACCATTTCACCCTTATTAATATATATTTCCACTACTGAGGTATCTACATATATATCCATCGTCTGCAATTCCTCTAGCTTGGCCTTTCTTACTTCTCTGCCACACCCTATATCACTAGTGAATTTTAGCTGAAATATCTTCGTCTTAGGATTATACATAATATGTAATCCCTCGCTTATGACTACATCTAACTCCTTATTATCTATATCCCTAATATCTATTTCATAAGTAAATAATTCTTTAGTTTCGGCTATATCTAAGGCAGTTAACTTTTTATCTCTAAGAGCCTTAACCTCTTCTATCGGTTGTTGACACACCTTATTACCTTGAATACTAATTTCTCTAGGCAGGGTAAGGTTATGCTGCCATCCCATATCTATAGTAGGATTGGTATAATCCATAGCAGGCAGTCCCATCCAGCCTATTAGTATTCTTCTACCCTTGTTGTCCTGAAAGCTTTGAGGAGCATAAAAATCAAATCCCATATCCCATTCTCTAAAATTATTTAAATAACATGTAGTCGTCACAGATCCGTCTACTACAAAGTAACCTGATTGGTCTCCATTTTGATAAACATACTCTTCTGATGGCAAGCCCTGAGGTGATATGGATAATATCTCTTTCCCATCTATATTAAATACATCTGGGCATTCCCACATAAATCCAAAATCACAAGCTGTAGTTTGGTCGCAGGTAAATGTCCAGGTATCTAAATCCTGCGATTCATATACCAACACCCTTCCCTTATCCTCTCTATCTCTACCACCTAGAACCATATAATATTTACCATTTTCTTTCCATACCTTTGGATCTCTTATATGGCAGCTATAATAATCCGGATAATCTGTATTAGTTAATACACACTTCTTTTCTGAAAATGTCATACCATCTTTAGATGTAACATGAACTATATTTGCATATCTTCCCTCTAATACAAAATCATAATCTCCATCCTCTTTTACATTTCCAGTGTAGAATATATGCATTACCTCATCCTCTACAAAGGCACAGCCAGAATACACTCCATCCTTATCCACTGCATCCTCTGGTGCAAATGATATGCCAGCATACTCAAGATGCATAAGATCCCTGCCCTTATAATGCCCCCAGAATTTATCTCCTCCTTTAGCCTCAAAGGGAGAATATTGAAAGAATACATGGTACTCACCCTTAAAATAACACAGACCATTAGGATCATTTATCCAACCAATAGGAGGCATTATATGCTGCTTCAATCTATATATATCCTTATTAACTCTATGAAATGTCTCTCTCTCTAGCTGCATAGCATTATTAATCATTCTATCAGACTCCTTTATTGCAATAGTTTTATAGCCGTTGTTAAGGTATGAACATCTCCTAAAACCACCTGTTCCACTTCTTTATAATCATCTGAATTTGTAATAATAACTGGGGTGGTTATATCATAGCCATCCTCCTTTATCTTATCCATATCAAATTCTAACAGTAACTGTCCAGCAGCCACCTTGTCGCCTTCTTGAATATAAGCTTCATAGTATTTACCATCTAATTCTACTGTATTAATACCCACATGTATTAATATCTCTATACCATCTGTACTTGTAATTCCTATAGCATGCTTTGTGTCAAATAGTGTCTCAATGATACCATCACATGGTGCAACAACTCTACCTTCACTTGGTATTATAGCTATTCCTTTTCCTAACACCTCACCTGCAAATGTATCATCCTTTACATCTGTAAGTTTAATAGCTGTTCCTGTAAGTGGTGCTATTATAGTATTTTTCTCTACGCTTATTTTTTTACCAGTATCTACTTCACCTTTAGTATTTTTAGTCTTATCCTCATCCTTATATAGTACCCAAGATATTGCAAAGGCTACTGTAGCTGAGATAACCATTAATATGGCATACTGTAAGGTATAATCTGTCGTTATCAAAAAGCCAAATATACCTGTAACCCCATATGCGCTAGCTCCAATATGGGTAACTGCCGCAAACAATCCACCTACTGCACCACCTATCATACCTGCTATAAAAGGTTTAAAGTATCTTACATTTACACCAAATATAGCTGGTTCTGTAATTCCTAGGAAGGCTGATAAGGATGCTGGTAAAGCCATAGCTTTTAATTTCTTATTTTTTGTTTTTAATGCTAATGCCAAGGCTGCTGCTCCCT
>CAZOUU010000022.1:11413-12553 GCA_964583045.1 uncultured Lachnospiraceae bacterium
CTATAGGCATCCAGGTATTTACTCCATCTGCACTTAACATACTGGCCTCTAGGGCATTATACATATGATGAACACCTGCTACAACTGTAGGTGCATATACAGCTCCTGCCGCACAAGCTCCTATACCAAGTGGCAAGGTAATCAACCATTTCACACCATCTAATACTCCATTCTCCAACCACGAAAATACTGGTCCAAAAACTGTTAAAGTTAAATAACCTGTTACCAATACTGTAACTAGTGGAGTTACAAATAAATCTATAATCTCTGGTACTATCTTATGAAGCTTCTTTTCTAACATGGACATAAACCATACTGCAATTACTACTGGTATAACATGTCCCTGATAGCCTACTAGATTTATATCATATAGTCCAAACCAGGCACCGGCTGTTGGAACTGTATCTGCTGATGCTACCGACCAGGCATTTAATAAATCTGGATGAATCATAATCATACCTATAACTGCTCCTAAAAACTGATTACCACCAAATACCTTAGCCGCACTAATAGCTATTAATATAGGTAAAAATACAAATGCTGCATTGCTGAATAAATGTATAATTACATACACATCTGATTCTGCCATAGCTGGTATAGCCTTACTTAATCCCTCTAATAGTCCCATAAGCAAACCACTGGCAACTATAGCTGGTATAATAGGAACAAATACATCACCTAGAGTCTTTATAGCTCTCATAAATATATTCTGCTTCTTTGCTGCCGCCTGTTTTACCTCATCCTTACTAGCCTCAGCAATTCCACCCTCTTTAACAAACTCATCATATACTTTATTTACTGTTCCTGTTCCTAGTATAACCTATAGCTGACCTGATGCTACAAATACACCCTTTACACCATCTATGTCCTCTAATGCTGTCTTATCACATAGCTCCTCATCCACTACTACCAACCGCAATCTAGTAGCACAATGTGCAGCTGATACTATATTCTTAGAACCACCTATTGTATCCAATATATCCTTAGCTGTCTTTTTGTAATCCATATAATCATCCTCCTTATTACTTGATTTACACACATTTTCTATCCCGGGTTGTGGTATCGTTACCGCCTTATGAACTTATTATATCCATTATCAAATATGCTGTAAATGTCAATAAAAAACAAATATTTTTCTCA
>CAZOUU010000023.1:0-12356 GCA_964583045.1 uncultured Lachnospiraceae bacterium
AATATGGACTATGTAGTATATAGGACAAAAGATAAACTAATGCTTGTGACAGATAAGATGCTGCCAGTTGGCAGGGCATATATCGCAGATATAAAGCGAGTTAGACGATAAAACCATAGCTAGTGTGCTACTGCACACTAGCTATATGTTTAAGATAACCTTCCTTGAATTTCTTAGAAAAATAGCGGCCTATAGGAATATAAAGGTCATTCTTTAATGTCAATGAATTATATGTAGCAGAAGCTACATAATTTAGATTGATTATGTAGGAATTATGACATTGCATAAAATTATTAGGTAATTTGGATAGCAGATTGTTTAGAGAACTATAAGTAGAGTAAGCCAAAGCAGTTGTATGTATAATAGTGGAACGATTTGACTTCTCCATATATATAATCTCTGATATAGGGATGGAGTAATTAAGCCTAGCTGATACTATGGATAGATATCGTACATCATGATCTATAGTTAAGGATGCTATGGCTTTATCAAGTGCCTTGGGCAAAGTGGTAGCAGCGTTGTCCTTTAATACATAATATACATGGTCTGCTTCATAGGAATCAGATATGAAATTAGTATAGCTGGTTAAAAATACAACCTTGCAATCAGGAGCTATTTCATTAATCTTCTTGGCTACATCTATGCCATTTACATCGCCCATATCTATATCTAATATAGCTATATTATAAGTAAAATTAGATTCTTGAATTAGCCTAACTATATCAGTAGGTGATAGCTCTTCTATAACCATGCTATTACCTGATGTATTAGAGTAGTTATTTACTATTTCATAAGCATTATTTAACTGTATAAATGAATCATCACATATACATATTTTAATCATATGTAGACCTCCCTTTTAACCCTCAATTAGTAGTATATCAAAAAATAATTCTCTGCACAATGAACTAAATTAAAAATAATAACTATTGTAGATAGAATTAAAAGCATATATAATATTTTCGGAGGGATAAATATGAATACATTTATGGTTTTAGAAAGACTGTTTTCTGCAATAATAGGCTGTGGAGCTATGGGAATTTTCTTTTTCGGGTATGGAGAATATAAGATAAGTCGTGGTAAGGCGTTTGCTATGTACTTTGCTATTATGGTATCTATAGGATTTTTGTATAAGCTATCTAAGCTATTAGACTGGAGTGATTGGGTTGTTAATCTGCTTATGGTATTGGTCATAGTTTCTTTGGATTTGATATATATATTGTTGGCTAAGGGTAAATGGTATCTTAATTGGCTTATTATAGAGATATATTTCTTTGTAGATGGAATATTTGTTACCATAGAGGCGGTTATATGTGAAGTGATTTTTGAAGAAGGATATAATGCGGAGCCGATGGTATATAATCTTAGGGGGTTGTTAATAGGTATAGGCATTAATATAGTAATGATTTCTATAAAGGTTACTATCACGACACTGATTATGAGAAAGCTATTTTCCTATAAGAAGATACAAAAGGGTGTTGTTGGAAATAATATATATTGGTCTACACAATTATTTGTGGCTATAGGCATTCAAGCTGTATATGCAGGAATGAATCCGGTATTTGATATTAGATTTGCACTGAATTTAATACTGTTGTTTATAATACCGTATGCTATAATACATTTTATATATACATTTACTTATATTAGGTATAATAAGAGGATGATTGCATATGCCGAAGAGGTATTAGATAGTCAGAGGCATATATATGAAGACTTAATAGAAGCTTATAATAATATGCGTGATATCAAACATGATTTAGCTAATTATATGAGTAATATAGGGGGGCTAAAAGAGGATGCTGCCAACAGAGATAACTATGTTAATGAATTGAATGATAAGATAGAGAATCTGAATCGAAGATGTGACATCTGTGGTATAGTGGATACTATAAAGGAGCAATATGGGGCTGATGAATTATATAGGAATATAGACATAGAAATAAGTAGTTGCCATATAGATTATGGTGTGGTAAGCTACCCCAAGCTGATACAGCTTATGAGTAGTATTATAGGTATGGGATTAGCCTATGCAGCCATATATGGTAATGATAAAGTATCTATTAGTATAGATAATGCCGAAGAGGTATATAGTTATAGCTTAAGACAGCCAGTAGGTAAGAAGCAAAAGAAGATATATAGAGAACACAAGGACACATTTAAAAAAGCTAAGAAGGTTATGAGATGTATATCAGAACGTGAAGAAGCAACATTTTCGTGTACTAAGAAGGATGATATAAGCTGTATACTCGTAGCTGTATAGATAACACCAAGGGAGGACTATTAGATGGAAAATATAAAAGCAGTTATACTAGCAGCAGGTAAGGGAACTAGAATGAAATCAGAGCTGCCTAAGGTCATACATAAGGCGTTAGGCGTTCCGATGGTAGACTATTCTATAGAAGCCGCTAAGGATGCAGGTGCTACCGCTATATGTCTTGTAGTAGGACATAAGGCAGAGCTGGTAAAAGAGGTAGTAGGAGATTCAGTGACTTATGTGGAACAGCTGGAACAATTAGGTACAGGACATGCAGTTAAGTGTGCATTAGATTTCATAGGCGAGGATGGAGATACTCTAGTATTATGTGGAGATACACCGCTTATAACAGGTAAGACCTTAAGGGCGTTAGTAGAGCAGCATAGAAGACAGGGGAATACTATAACAGTATTATCTACTATAGTTCATGATTCCACAGGCTATGGTAGAATAATAAGAGATTACAATGGAGAATTTGTAAAGATAGTAGAGCAAAAGGATGCCTCTATAGAGGAGCTTAAGGTAAAAGAGATTAATTCGGGCATGTACCTGTTTAATTCCAAAGCCTTAACTAAGAGCTTGGGCATGCTTAATAATAATAATGCACAAGGCGAATACTACCTAACAGATACCCTAGAGATAGTTAAGAAAAATGGCTTGGGTAAGGTAGATGCTTATGTTATATCAGACAGCGATGAAATAAAAGGAGTAAATTCCAAGGAGCAGCTAAAGGAAGCGGAAGATATATTGGAAAAAAGGAGCTAAATATGAAGATAATAGTAGGTCTAGGGAATCCTACAGATAAATATGCAGGCACTAGACATAATGTGGGCTTTTCGGTTATAGATGAGTTAGCAGAAAAATATAATATAGGTATGGATGGTAAGAAGCATAAGGCTATCTACGGTACGGGTATAATAGGTGGCGAGAAGGTTATATTAGTTATGCCACAGACCTATATGAATCTTAGCGGAGAAAGCGTTAGGGAATATTATGATTACTTTAAGCTGGCAACTAGTGATATTATAGTAGTATATGATGATATCGACTTAGAGGTAGGTCAGCTTAGGATTAGAGAAAAGGGCAGTGCGGGTGGACATAATGGTATGAAAAATATAATCACTCACCTGGGCAGTGATGCATTTGCTCGTATAAGAGTAGGCGTTGGAAAAAAGCCTAATAACTATGATTTAGCCGATTGGGTTTTGTCTAGATTTTCAAAGGAAGAGCTGCCAGATATAAGAGAGGGCTGTACTAATGCAGTAAAGGCTATTACTCTTATGCTAGAGGAAGATACTATGGCAGCTATGAATGTATATAATGTAAAAAGAAAGTAGGGCAAATATGGAGGCATTACAAGCACTCCTAAGAGAAAATGTTGAGTACAACAAGGTTCTTAATAGTCTAGCAGCAGGAGATACACCAGTTTCCTTATGGGGACTAGGGGATACAGATAGATTTTTCTATATGAATGGTATAGGTGAGAAATCTAAATACAGAATTATAGTTACTTATAATGATCAACGCGCCAGACAGATATGCGACCAATACAGATTTTTTGACAAAGCTGTATATGTGTATCCAGCTAAGGATGTACTGTTTTATAGTGCAGATATACATGGTAATTCCATAGCAAAGCAGCGTATAGAGATATTAGAGAAGCTTGCTAAAGGGGAGAGGGCCACTATAGTATTGACTATAGATGCCTTGCTAGATAAGGTTCCAAGACGTGAGGAGCTTATAAGAAATGTACTTGAGATAGAGAACTCGGGAGTAATTAAAACAGACAAATTAATAGCCACTTTAGTAGAATTTGGATATGAAAACAATGACTGGGTGGATGGAGCAGGACAGTTTGCAGTAAGGGGGGGAATAATAGATATATTCCCACTTACCTCAGAGTGTCCTTATCGTATTGAGCTATGGGGAGATGAAGTAGACTCTATTAGAAGCTTTGATGTGGACAGCCAGCGTTCCATAGAGCAGGTGGATAGTCTATTAATTTACCCAGCTACAGAGATAGTATTATCAAAGGATCGTATAGAAAAGGGCTTAGAAAAGATATGCGCAGAGCATAAGCTACATAGCAGCAAGTTGAAGAAAGCCTTTAAGACAGAGGAACAAGCCAGAGTAAATAGGATGGTAGCCAGTCTAAAGGAGGAGCTTACAGAGTTTAATGCGGCTATGGGTATAGATAGCTATGTAAACTATTTTTATGATGAGGTAGTATCCTTCTTAGATTATTTTGAAGAGGATACATATATATTTGTAGATGAACCCCCTAAGGTGCTAGAGAGAGCACAGGGGTCTTGGATGGAGTTTAGAGAGAGTATGTCAGGCAGATTAGAGGGAGGATATATCCTTCCGGGTCAGGCTGATGTATTGTATGATTATAATGAGATATTAGCTAAAATATCATTGAAGAAGACAGTATGCTTTACTTATTTTGGTGAAAATATAAGCTTATTAGAGCCCAAGACTAGTATACAGATAGATGGTAAGAGTGTAAATTCCTATAACAACAGCTTTGACCTATTGGTTAAGGATGTAACTAAGTGGAAAAAAGAAAATTATAGAATAGTTTTAGTATCTCCATCTACCACTAGAGCAAAGAGATTGGTGGAGGATTTTAGAGATAGAGATATAACCAGCTTCTATATGGAGGATTGTGATAGAGAACTATTTCCTAAAGAGATGCTTATCACTACTGGCAGGTTAGCTAGTGGCTTTGTTATTGATCATATGAAGCTGGCGGTTATAAGCGAAAGTGATATATTTAGTGTTAAGCATAAGAAGAAAACTAAGAGGCTTCCTAGCTATCAGGGAGAGAGAATAAATAGCTTTTCTGATATAAATATAGGAGATTTTGTGGTTCATGAACGACATGGACTAGGTATATATCGCGGTATAGAACAAATAGAGGTAGAGAGGGTAGCTAAGGATTATATATGTATAGAGTATGCAGGAGGCAGCAAATTATTTATACTTGCCTCTCAATTAGATGCTATACAAAAATATTCTAGTGCGGAAGGAAGAAAGCCTAAGCTTAATAAGCTAGGTGGAAATGAGTGGGAGAAGACCAAGGGTAAGGTACGTGGTCAGGTTAGACAGATTGCCAAGGAGCTAGTAGAGCTATATGCACTTAGACAGCAAAAGGAAGGCTATACCTTTGGACAAGATACTGTATGGCAAAAGGAGTTTGAAGAGATGTTTCCTTATGAGGAGACGGATGATCAGATGAGGGCTATAGTAGATACCAAAGCAGATATGGAGAGTCATAAGATTATGGATAGACTTATCTGTGGCGATGTAGGTTTTGGTAAGACGGAGGTGGCTATACGTGCTGCTTTTAAGGCGGTATCTGATAGTAAGCAGGTAGTTTACCTTGTGCCTACTACTATTTTAGCGCAACAGCATTTTAATACATTTACAGAGAGAATGAAGAATTTTCCTATCACAGTTAGGATGATGTCTAGATTTTGTAGTGCTAAGGAGCAAAAGGATACTCTAAATGGACTTAAGAATGGTAGTGTGGATATAGTTATAGGAACTCACAGACTGCTATCTAAGGATATAGAATATAAGAATCTGGGATTATTAGTAGTAGATGAAGAGCAACGCTTTGGAGTAACTCATAAGGAGAAGATTAAGCAGCTTAAGAAGGATATAGATGTACTTACATTGTCAGCTACCCCTATACCGAGAACTCTTCATATGAGTCTTATAGGTATTCGTGATATGAGCTTATTAGAGGAGGCACCGGTAGATAGACGTGCTATACAGACCTATGTATTAGAGTATAACAAAGAGCTTATTCGCGAGGCGGTTAACAGAGAAATAGCTAGAGGTGGTCAGGTATATTATGTGTATAATCGTGTAAATAACATAGAAGAGATAACTAACCAGCTAATAGAGATATTACCAGACGCCAGGATAACCTTTGCTCATGGACAGATGAAGGAACGTGAGCTAGAGGATATTATGTACCAGTTCATTAATAAAGAGATAGATGTACTAGTAACTACAACTATTATAGAGACTGGTCTCGATATACCTAATGCCAACACTATGATTATTCATGATGCTGACAAATTTGGGCTATCTCAGTTATATCAATTAAGAGGAAGAGTTGGTCGTTCTAACAGGTCGGCATATGCCTTCCTTATGTATAGACGTGATACCCTGCTTAAGGAGACTGCAGAGAAGAGGCTAAAGGCTATTAGGGAATTTACCGATCTGGGTTCGGGCTATAAGATAGCTATGCGGGATCTAGAGATTCGAGGTGCTGGAAATATACTAGGTGCAGATCAGTCGGGGCATATGGAGGCTGTAGGCTATGAATTATATTGTCAGATGCTTAATCAGGCGGTAAGAGAGCAAAAGGGCGAAGTGGTTATAGATGATTTTGAGACTACTGTTGATATACCATTAGATGCATATATACCTGCCACCTATGTAAAAAATGAGTTCATTAAGCTAGAGCTATATAAACGAATATCTCAGATAGAGACTCAAGATGATTATGATGATATATTAGACGAAATTACAGATAGATTTGGAGATATACCCGAGGTGGTGCTTAATCTTATAGATATAGCTCACATTAAAGCGATGGCTAGGAAGGTATATATTACAGAGATAGCCAAACGTGGTAATAACATAAAGGTTACTATGTATAATAAAGCACCAGTAGATGGAAGCAGGGTAAATGATTTTGTATTACTTTATAAACGCAGAGTGAGGATAACTATAGAGGAGGCACCGGTATTTAATTTTACGGTTTCCAATATGAAGCCTAGAGATGTGATAGTATATGTGAGAGACCTTATAAATAACTTAAATATGTTGATTAAGGAATAAAAATGTAATAGAATGAATTAAGTGATGCTATAAATATACAGCATTTTACGTAAGGAGGAATAACATTGAAGACTAAATTACAAGTGTTGTTTTTAGTGGTAATACTGACTATGACATTGTTAACTGGTTGCGGTGCTAAAAAAACAGAGGATGCAGAATTGCCTATTCCTAAACAGGTAGTGTTTTCTATAGGTAAGGAAGATGTATGTTATAACGAGGTATATATATATGCTAATACTATTAAAGAGGATTATGAGGCTGCCTATGGTGCAGGTATATGGAGCATAGAAGCTAAGGGTGAGGATGGCGATAAGCAGACTATCGAGGATGTAACTAGAAGAGATGTGATAGATACTATAGCCAGAACTAAGATATTAGCAAAAAAGGCAGATAATTATGAGATTAGCCTTACTGGAGAAGAGACGGATGCTATTAATTCTCAGGCAGAAGAATTCTTTAGTAAATTAACGGATAAGGATATAGAACAATGTGGTGCCAGTGTAGAATTAGTTGCTAAGGTGTATGAAGAGAATGCTATAGCGGACAAGGTATATAAGAAGATATTAAAGGGTAATACCAAGGAAGTATCAGAGGAAGAAGCTCGTATGACCACTGTATATGATTTGGTTTTTGAGACATATACTCTAGATGAGGATGGTAAACCAGTTCCCTTCACGGAGGATGAGGCTAAGGCTAGACTAGGAGAAGCTAATGAAGCCTTTAATACCTTAGCTACAGGTGAGAGCGTGGTTATAGAGGACATAGTTAATCAATATGGTTTGCAATATGCTAGTCAACATACTCTTTCTCATGATGATATGATAAAAGAATATGGCAAGAAGGCTACAGATATCATATATGGTCTAAAGGATGGTGAGTGTAGCTCTGTTATAGAGACAGATTATGGCTATCATATAATTAAGATGTTAGCTGCTACAGATACAGAAGCTACAGCAGCTAATAAGGACAGATTAAATGATATAAATGATAAGGCATATTTTGATGAATTATATGCTGGCTGGAAGAAGTCAGATATGGGTGACTTTAAATATAACTCGGATGTAAATGTGGAGCTATACAACAAGATAGAATTCTAACCTCGAGGATAAGTTATGAAAGAAAAGATTACACTATATAAGCTGTTTTATCTATGTGGTATATTGTCTGTTATTTATTTTATCGTATTGATTATCAGTATAGGAATTGGAAATATATTTAACTTGTTTTGGTTATGCCTTGGGATAGGTTTTATTATTCTTGGACGTATCTGTGTATTGGAAAGGACAGGAAGACTTGTAGTATATAAGTGGATAAAGACAGTCTTTAGAGTAGTAGTGATATTGGCTATTATTATCTTTGCAGTGGTAGAAGGACTTATTGTATCTAAACAATTTGAGGTTCCACCAGAGAATGCAGACTATGTAATTATATTGGGCGCAAAGGTAAATAATACTACTCCTTCAAGGTCTCTTAGATATCGTATAGAAGAGGGTGTAGAATACCTATCAGCTAATAAGAATACAAAGATCATAGTTAGTGGTGGTAAAGGTAGTGATGAGGGTATATCAGAAGCTCAGTGTATGAAGGATGAGCTGATTAAATCTGGTATTGCTGAAGCTAGAATTATTATGGAGGATAACTCCTTTAGCACTAGGGAGAATCTTACTAATTCAAGGGTATTTATAGAGGATGGAGCTACTGTAGTTATTATATCTAATGGCTTTCATATATATAGAGCCCTTCATTTAGCGAAGGAGCTAGGTTACACCGATGTATATGGAGCTGGAACAGCCTCTACCATATGGCTTATACCTGCTAATTATGTAAGAGAATTTGTAGCAGTTATAAAAGATGTTATATTATAAATATAGTGCATATTATAGGAAGCTGGATTTTAATTTCAACTTCCTGTAGAATATAAGGAAACATATAAGATGTATGCTGCCAGTTATTAGCCAGGATATAGGATAAGAGATATATAGGTTAGTAAGGGTATGATATTCTTTAAATATAGTAAATATCCATAATATTCTAAAACCACAGGCTCCTAATAAGGAGACTATCATCGGAGTTATAGAGTACCCCATTCCTCTTAGGGAACCAACAAATACATCCATCATGCCACATAGGGCATAGGTTATTAGTATTACATGAACCCTTATTAGACCATAGGATATCACCTCAGGGTCAGAGGAGTAGATATGTAATAACTGTGAACCAAATATAGCACAGGCTGTTCCTAGTATGGTTCCTACGACAGCTACACAAAGCAGACATATACGGAGTATTTTTCCTACACGTTTAATCTGGTTGCCGCCGATGTTTTGGCTGGTAAAGCTAAGGGCACCCTGATGAAAGGAATTCATGGCAGTATATACAAAGCCCTCTATACTACTAGTGGCAGTGTTTCCAGCTATGGCTATAGGTCCAAAAGAATTTACCGAGGATTGTATAAGCATATTTGATAAAGAAAATATAGCTCCTTGAAGACCGGAAGGAACGCCGATTTTTATCATTCGTAGTACTTTGTCGCCATTCATTTTAAGGTGACTAATAACAAGAGTGCAAGCACCTTTATTGCGTATTAGACATATAATTACCATTATAGCGGAAAGAGCTTCTGATATAATGGTAGCATAGGCAACACCTGCAACACCTTGGTGAAATCGTATAACAAATAATAGGTTAAGCCCTATATTTACAACACCAGATATGGATAAGAAGTATAGTGGCCTTTTAGTATCACCAATGGCACGAAGTATGGAGCTGCCAAAGTTATATACTAGTAGAGCGGGTACGCCTACAAAATATATCTTCATATAGGTAACGGATAGGGGAAGTATATCTTCAGGAGTTTTCATTAGGGTAAGTATGGGTTCGCAAAATGTAAACCCTATAGTACCTACTACTATGCCGCCTAATACGCTTAGGAGCATAGCGGTATGTATGGTTTCATCTAGATCCTTTTTAAGACCAGCACCGTAGTAGTGGGCAACTAATACATTTGCACCTACGGATAGTCCTAGGAAGGAGTTAACTAGCAGGTTAATAAGAGAAGCGGTAGCTCCTACAGCACCTAAGGAATCGCTGCCAGAATATTGTCCTACCACTATCATATCCATAGCATTAAATAATAATTGAAGAATACCAGATAACATAAGAGGAATTGTAAATATTAATATCTTTCTTAGTAGGGGTCCGTGACACATATCTATTTCATAATTTTTTTCCTTCATAATTTACATCTCATTTCCATTAAGCTATCGTTATATTATAGAGCTATTGATTGAAAAATGAAATACAAACTTTACAGAACCTAACAAATACAAGGTTGAAGTTAATAAATATAGATGTTAAAATGATATAAATATATATTAAGGAGAAGAGTATGGAGAGAAAAAGGATTTGCTGTTTGTGGGGGTTATTATTTTTTGCAATAGATATTATACTAACGATATTTGTGTTTTTTCCGATACAATGGAAATGGGAGCTTGTAGGACTGGTTATAACTGAATTAGGTATATTGGTCTTAGGTGCTGTAGCAGGTCTTGTTATATTTAGATTTAAGTTTAGTGATATGCTTCCCATTAAGCTTCCTAAGTGGAATCATTGGCTGGGAGTTATAGTGTTTGCTGGTGGTTTTCTTATGGTTAATATTATGATTAATTTAACCTTGGCATATTTTTTTCCTAGTATGTTAGAAACCAATGATGGTTTGAATGATATTATGGATGGGATACCTTATATAGTACAATTGTTTATAGTAGCAGTTATGCCAGCTATATGTGAAGAGACTCTACATAGAGGATTTATATTATCTAGCTTTAGAAGATTTAAGAATAAATGGGTTATTATAGTGATAATGGGTGTGCTGTTTGGATTATTCCATATACAGCCAGAGAAGTATCTTGCAACCGGTGCTCTTGGATGCGCATTAACCTATCTTATGATATCCACTGATAATTTTGTTATGCCTATGACCTTCCATTTTCTTAATAATGGAGTGGCTATTACATTGTCGTATCTGATGAACATTATCGATAAATATACTAATAATATGGGCATAGAGACACAGGATGCTACACTTACTTCTATACCGCTATTTTATCTAGGCATATATTTTATTCTGTTTATGGCAGTTCCATTTATTATATATGGTGGTGCATTACTTATAAAGGGTGTTGAGAGGATAAAGAGAGAGGGTAATAAGAAGCTTGGCAGAGGCTTTATTATATCCGGCTGCATAACGGGAACTATGCTAGTGCTGGGTGTGATTTGTATATTCTTAGGCGCAGCTATAGGAGATATAACACCTAATACTGCACCTGTAAGCTCAGAACCATTTATTATGTTATATAGAATGTTGTTAAGTGGCTTTTAGATATTAATTTTCTTTCTTTTTTATAAGTGAGAATAGGTCTTCTATTTCATCACTAGAGATATGAGTATATTCGGATAACTCAGCAGTGGTTGCCTCGCGGCTTAAATCCATGCAGAGTTTTTCTTTTGCTTCGTTAATCAGCATGATCTTACCGAGGATACTATTTTCTAAGGTATCATCTTTTAAGATGTCATCTATATAGGCTTCCATAGCAGATTTCACAGACATACGTAGGAATTGGTCTATATCAGCGTCGCGGCCTTCTAATAGTGAATTAACGCCCTCTACTAATCCTATATTTCCTTCTTGAATTACATCCTCTACATTTACATCTAGCTCAGCATAGGTTTTAGCTATATCTACTACTCTTTTTAACCAGGCATCCATAACGGGTTTGGCAGCACTGCTATCACCCTGTGCGAGTCTGTTATATAGTAGCTGCAATTCGTCATCAGTAAGTGCTGGTATGCTGGATATATCATCCAAATACATTCGAACATAAGGAAGTCCCATGAATATATCCTCGGCATTATTAGCATCCGTGGCTTCTATCTGATTAGATGTCTCGTCTAGAGTAATTTCGGAATCCAGAGCTTCATCGTTGATGGTGCCAGCTTGTATTCCGGCTATATGTGTATATACCATATTATACTGTTCTGGAGATAATTCCATATCTGAAAAGTAAGTAGCTATGTCTTCTTTGGTAAGAGGCTTCTCGGAAGTCCTTGCAATCTCTGTAACGGCATGAAGTGCCTCTGTAAAATATCCTACGTCTATCATATAAAACCTCCATATATTTGATAGATAAAAGTGTAACACGAAGTATTGAAATTTACAATAATAGCACTATGTAAATAG
>CAZOUU010000024.1:0-4770 GCA_964583045.1 uncultured Lachnospiraceae bacterium
TCTGATTACGATAAATTTCTGCTCGAATTAGAGGAGCAGGCAAAGAACAATTAATATCTACCTTATCAAAGTCCACTAGATGAAGCTGTCCTACTCCTATACGCGCAAGAGATATAGCTACATTTGATCCTAGCCCTCCAAGACCAGCTATAGCTACACATCCTGCTTTAAGCTTTTTCTGAGCATTAAGAGAATGTCTATTGCATAGAGCATTCCATATAGCTTCTTCAGTTACATTTTCCATAATCAACCTCCTCTTACAAAACTAACTATTTCTACTTCATCTAAATCGCAGAGCAGGGTGGTGTAATATGCTGATTTAGGAACTATATTTCCGTTTCGTTCTACAGCTACCAGATGAATGCGGTATCCATGGGATTCTAGATACTTATGTACAGTGGTATTAGCAGGTACCTCCTTTTCTATTCCGTTAATCTTAATCATGGGATCCTCCTTCAAATAAAAAAAGAGCACAAGAAAGTCTACACCCGTGGTGGTGTACCCCTTCATGAACTCTTATTCACTCTATAATAGGTTATTTAGTTTTATAAAATATAGCTTTTACGAATTTATTTTAAAATAGCTTATAGGCTTTGTCAAGGTGAAAGTAAATGTACATAGAAAGGTAATATGAAACTACTAATAGTTCTTGACAATTACCATCGCTTAGTCTACGCTAACTTTAGATGGAATGCGAGGAGGCATAAAGGATGAATCTAAGAGAATTGCCCATAGGAAAGACAGCTACGATTGCCGCTGTAGGTGGTGAGGGAGCGTTAAGACAACATTTTTTAGACATGGGAGTTATACCAGGTGGAGAGATTACATTAATTAAATTTGCACCTATGGGTGACCCTATGGAATTTATGATACATGGATATGAGCTTACATTACGTGTGGCAGATGCCCAGAAGATAGGAATAAATGATGTAAGAGATAGAGCCGTTGGTGAAGAAGCTATAGAAGATAAGAAGGATAAGAATGGTAAAGTAAGAAAGGATGCTTTGCATCCAGGTCTTGGTGAAGGTGGTAAGTATCACGTAAAAGCTACTGAGAATCCTTTACCTGAGGAAGCTATGCTTACCTTTGCGTTAGCAGGTAATCAAAATTGTGGTAAAACCACGTTGTTTAACCAACTAACAGGTGCTAATCAGCATGTGGGTAATTTTCCGGGAGTCACTGTAGATAGAAAAGACGGAATTATAAAGGGATATAATAATACCTTGATTACTGACCTTCCAGGTATCTATTCTATGTCACCTTACACTAGTGAAGAGATAGTCACCAGAGAATTTGTTATGACAAATCATCCTAAAGGCATTATTAATATAGTAGATGCTTCTAATATAGAGAGAAATTTATATCTAACTATGCAGCTAATGGAGTTAGATGTACCTATGGTATTGGCTCTTAATATGATGGATGAGGTTAGAGAAAATGGTGGAGCCATCCTTGTAAATGAGATGGAGGATATGCTAGGTATCCCAGTAGTTCCTATATCGGCTTCTAAAAATGAAGGCATAGATGAACTGATAGAGCATGCTATACATATAGCCAAGTATCAGGAGAAACCAGGACGCATAGATTTTTGCAGGGCTGATAAGAGTGGTGGTGCAGTACATAGATGCCTCCATAGTATTATGCATTTAATAGAAGACCATGCCGTCAAAGCCGATATACCAGTTCGTTTTGCAGCTAGTAAGATAGCAGAGGGCGATGGGATGATATTGGAGAGTCTTGAATTAGATAAGAATGAAAAAGAAGCTTTAGAGCATATTATATTGCAGATGGAAAAAGAAAATGGAAGAGATAGAGCCGCTGCCATGGCAGATATGCGTTTTGAATTTATAGAGGAAATATGTGATGCTACAGTTATAAAGCCTAGAGAGAGTAAGGAACATGCTAGAAGTGCTAAGATAGATAAGGTACTTACAGGAAAATATACGGCTATTCCTGCTTTTATTGGTATTATGGCATTAGTATTCTGGTTAACCTTTAATGTAATAGGCGCATTTTTGCAAAATGCATTAGACGTAGGTATTACAGCACTTACGAGAGTGGTAGATCAAGCCTTAACCTCGGTGCATGCTAATGGTGTACTACATTCTCTAATAGTAGATGGTATATTTAATGGTGTTGGTAGTGTGTTAAGCTTCTTACCTATTATAGTTACATTGTTTTTCTTCCTATCATTTATGGAGGATAGTGGATATATAGCTAGAGTAGCCTTCATAATGGATAAGCTGTTACGTAAGATAGGCTTATCAGGTAGAAGTATAGTACCTATGCTTATAGGCTTTGGATGTACAGTGCCGGGAGTTATGGCTACTAGAACATTGCCTTCAGAGAGAGACAGAAAGATGACTATTTTATTAACTCCTTTTATGAGCTGTTCTGCTAAGCTGCCTATATATGCATTTTTTACAGCAGCTTTCTTTCCAAAACACGGTGCCTTGGTTATGATTAGCTTGTATATATTAGGCATGTTTATAGGTATTATAATGGCACTCATTATGAAGGGTACTATGTTTAGAGGAGAGGCTATGCCATTTGTTATGGAGCTTCCAAACTATCGTATGCCAGGAGCAAAGAATGTAGGCATGCTACTGTGGGATAAGGCGAAAGACTTCTTACAGAGAGCATTTTCAGTTATATTTATAGCTTCCATTGTTATATGGTTTTTACAGACCTTTGATTTACATCTAAATATAGTTACTGATTCCAAGACCAGTATGTTAGCGGCTGTAGCAGGAGTTATAGCACCTATATTTAAGCCGTTAGGCTTTGGCAACTGGAAGGTATGTACAGCCTTAATAACAGGCTTTATGGCCAAGGAAAGTGTAGTATCCACCTTATCAGTTCTATTTGGAACTACTGATGCTATTGTGGGAGTTATTACACCACTAGCGGTTGCCAGCCTTTTAGTATTTTGTCTTTTATATACTCCATGTGTAGCAGCCATAGCCGCGGTAAAGAGAGAGCTTGGAATTAAATGGGCAATTACAGTAGTAGTAGGGCAATGTGCTATAGCCTGGGGTGTAGCCTTCCTAATTCACTTTTTAGGAGCCTTATGTGGATTAGCTTAAAATGAATATATTACACTGTCTTTTTTTACGCAAATATAGTAAAATATAGGTTATGAAATTTACCAGATAATTGTGCAGCATATATGAGTCTGATAATTATCTAGTTGAACAATATAAATTAGTAGGAGGTGTATATTTTGTTAGAACTAAAGAATATATGTTATGAAGTAGATGATCATCGTGACACTAAGGAGATATTACGAGATATAAATGTCACCATAGATGAACATTTTGTTGCTATTACAGGACCTAATGGTGGGGGTAAATCTACCTTAGCTAAGATGATAGCAGGTATTATAAAGCCAACTAGTGGTCGGATATTATTGGATGGTGAGGATATAACCGATTTGGATATAACTGATAGGGCAAAGAGGGGTATTAGCTTTGCATTTCAGCAACCGGTACATTTTAAGGGACTTACAGTTAAAGATATGATTGGTATAGCGGCTGGTAAGCAGATGAGTGTTACAGATACATGTAATATATTATCTGAGGTAGGACTATGTGCCAGAGAATATATAGATAGAGAGATTAATAGCAGCTTATCAGGTGGAGAATTAAAGCGAATAGAGATAGCTATGATTATAGCTAGAAAGACACCTGTATCTATATTTGATGAGCCGGAAGCTGGTATAGATTTATGGAGTTTTAATAGTTTGATAAAGGTATTTGAGAAGCTGAGAGACGATATTAATGGAAATATAATCATAATATCTCACCAGGAACGTATATTAAATATAGCAGACAAAATAGTAGTTATAGCTGACGGAAGTGTAACCAAGGTAGGCTCTAGAGAGGAAGTGCTTTCCACAGTACTTAATACAGATAAGAGTTGTAAGGTATTAGTTGATAAGATGTAATTATGGAAGGGCGTGAATGGATATGGATTTAGTACAACAAAGATTATTAGAGCAGGTAGCTGGGTTGCATGAAGTACCAGAAGGAGCTTACAATATAAGATCAGATGGTGAAAAACTTGGCAGAAATACTACAGCAAATATAGATATAGTATCTAAGACAGATAAGGATGGCATAGATATTATTATTAAGCCAGGAACTGTAAAGGAGAGCGTTCATATACCGGTTCTTCTTAGCCAGAGTGGATTACAGGAATGCGTATATAATGATTTTTATATAGGAGAGGGCGCAGATGTTACTATAGTAGCAGGTTGCGGGATACATAACTGTGGTGTGGATACTTCAAAACATGATGGTATTCATACATTTTATCTTGAAAAGAGTGCTAAGGTACGTTATGTAGAGCGTCACTATGGAGAAGGCGATGGCAATGGCGAGAATATTATGAATCCACAGACTATAGTGCATCTAAAAGAGGATGCTTATATGGAGATGGAGACTACTCAGATAAAGGGTATAGATTCCACCAATCGTGTTACTAGAGGCGATTTAGCAAAGGGTGCTAAGCTAGAGATACATGAGAAAATTATGACACATGGTAGACAATATGCTAAGACAGATTTTGCAGTGGATTTAGATGGAGACAGCAGTAGCTGTAATCTTATATCCCGTTCAGTAGCAAGGGATAACTCGAAACAAGAATTTTTCTCTGTTATGAATGGAAATGCGGCCTGCGCTGGACATAGTGAATGTGATGCTATTATTATGGATCATGGCGTTGTTACGGCTAGTCCGCAGCTTACAGCTAATTCTATAGATGCCAATC
>CAZOUU010000024.1:4780-12028 GCA_964583045.1 uncultured Lachnospiraceae bacterium
TAGGTAAGATAGCAGGAGAACAGTTAATTAAGCTTATGACCTTGGGACTCACAGAGAAGGAAGCAGAAGAACAGATAGTTAATGGTTTCTTAAAGTAAATTAAAAAAGGAGACTGATATGGCAACTATATTAACGAATGCACTATTACATTTTATAAAAAATAGTCCCAGCCCATTTCACGCCGTGGAAGAGATGAAGAGTATACTTCTAGGAGAAGGCTTTGAAGAACTACAAGAGTCGAAAAGCTGGAGTATTGTAAAAGGGGGGAAGTATTTTGTTACCAGAAATAATTCCTCTATTATTGCCTTTAGAATACCAGAGGATAACTATACAGGATTTCAGATTATGGCAAGTCACTCTGATTCCCCTACATTTAAGATAAAAGATAACTCAGAGATAGGTGTAGAAGGTAAATATATAAAGCTAAATGTAGAAAAATATGGTGGTATGATATGTTCCTCCTGGTTTGATAGACCTTTGTCTGTTGCAGGAAGAGTTATAGTTAGAGAAGGCGACAAGCTATGTACCAGACTGGTAAATATAGATAGAGATTTATTGGTTATACCTAATCTCGCTATACACATGAATAGAGATATAAATGATGGCTACAAATATAATGTTCAAAAGGATATGCTTCCTCTATATAGCTGTGGAGAGGAAAGAGGTATCTTTAAAAAGCAGATATCAGAAGCTGTAAATGTATCAGAGGCGGATATCTTAGGAGAAGATTTGTATCTGTATAATCGAATGCCTGGTACTGTATGGGGTGCTAATGAGGAGTTTGTATCCAGTCCTAAGCTAGATGATTTACAATGTGCATTTGGAACTATGATGGGATTAATAGAGTCTCAAGATATTAGAAATGTAGCTGTTTGCTGTGTGCTAGATAATGAAGAGGTAGGCAGTGAAACAAAGCAGGGAGCGGCTTCCACATTTTTAAAGGATACTATAGAACGTATACAGCTAGGTATGCATAGAGAGGAGCCTTTAAGTATGCTGTTATCCTCTAGCTTTATGGTTTCTGCCGATAATGCCCATGCAGTTCATCCTAATTATGCTGATATGAGTGATCCAACTAATCGACCTTTTATAAATGGAGGCATAGTTATTAAAGCCAGTGCTAACCAGAAATATACTACAGATGGCATAGCGGCGGCTATGTGCAAAAATATATGCGATAGAGCTAGGGTGCCTTATCAAACATTTTTAAACCGTTCAGATATGTTAGGAGGTTCTACCCTAGGAAATATATCCAATACTAAGCTGTCTCTAAATACAGTAGATATAGGATTACCTCAACTGGCGATGCATTCTTCTTATGAAACAGCAGGTGTGACAGATACAGCTTATCTAGTAGATTTTTCTAAGTGCATGTATGAGGCTGTTCAGAATACCGAAAGGGATGGGATGTACAGCATATAGATTATGATATTTTTAGTTTATTAAGGATATAATACGAATGTAAGTATTTGCTGTTTAATTGTATTGAAGGATTTTGTATAAAAGAGGGAAGTTGCTATAGCAACTTCCTTCTTTATATTATATAATATTAATGTCACATAAGATAGAGATATGATAGTTACATATTTGAGACGGGGTATGTTATGGGGAAGTTTTTAATAGTAGCATTAGCAGAACATATAAATGAATATAAAGCTATAGCTTATAAGTATGGTGTTGGATTTGAATACAATGATTTCTATGTGCCGGACATACTTGACTCTAAGAGCAAATTAGATACACTTATAGACATATATAGCAAAGTGGAGGGACTAGCTTATAATACTCTTCATGGTGCTTTTTTGGATGTAACAGTATTTAGTTCAGATGCAGAGATTAGAAGGATATCTAAGCTTCGTATGAGACAGAGCTTAGATGCAGCAAGAAGTCTGGGAGCTAAGGCGGTTGTATTTCATACTAATTTTAATCCGTTTATATCCACAAGAGAATATTATGCAGCAGTAGTTACTATGACTTCGGATTATCTAGAAGAGCTTCTTAGAGCCTATCCAGATATATGCATCTATATGGAGAATATGTTTGAAGCAGGACCAGAAGTATTAGTAGATATATCTAAGAGGTTATGTCAGTATGAGAATTACGGAGTATGCTTAGATTATGCGCATGCAAGTATTTCTAGTGCGCCTATAGAAGAATGGGTGGAGAGACTGCATACCTATGTGAGACATTTACATATAAATGATAATGACTTAAGGCATGATTTACATCTGCCTATAGGCGAAGGCAAGATAGATTGGGATAGGTTTATAGACTATTACAATAGATATTTTACGGCTTGTTCAGTTCTAATAGAGACTACAACCCCTAAAAATCAAGTAAAATCTATAGAGTATTTAATAGATAAAGGAATAGATATAGCAGGCTAGAGGCTATTTAATTAACTAGAGAGGAGGCTCCTATGGATAATTCAGGAAAGCTATTAGGTTCTGACGAGCTGTTAGAGAAGATATTTTATTATATGAATAAGTTATTTGAAGAGAAGGATTTTTCTAAGACTATAGTGCTACTTACTGATTTAGGAAGAACCATAGTTAATGCAGATCGTGCTTCTTTTTGGTTCTGGGATAAACAAGCTAAGCAGTATTGGACACTTGCTGCATCAGATAATGGTAAGATAGTAGTGGAGGAAGGCTCTGGTATAGTGGGAGCAGCTATATCTGCTAATGAGACCATAGTCATTAATAACCCATATGCAGATAAGAGGTTTAATCCTAAGGTGGATAAAGAGACAGGCTATATAACAAAGTCTATATTATGTATGCCCGTAAGGGATACAGATGGAGAGGTTATAGGAGCTTATCAGACTATTAATAAATTTAAGGCTTCATCGGATGATGGTGCTTTTGATGATGTAGATGTGAAGAGACTATCTATGGCAGCAGCATTTAGTGGTAAGGCATTGGAGTCATATTTGCTTCAAAATGAGGTAGCAGTTGACCCCTTAACAGGCCTTAAAAACCGTCGTGGATTTCGAGAGCTTTATAATAGGCATATAGTAGGACTATTAGGGAAAGAAAAGGTATCTATAATCATGTGCGATATAGATTATTTTAAAAAGGTGAATGATACCTATGGACATAATGCAGGTGACCAGGTCCTTATATATATAGCAAGACTTCTTATGGATAAAGCCAATACTAAGGACGTGGTGGTTAGATGGGGTGGAGAAGAATTTATTATAATGTTGCCTAAGGTTAATATAGGGGGTGCTATAGATTTAGCAGAAGATATAAGAAACACCATAGAGAAAAATATATGTCCTACTGTAGAGGCGGATATACCAGTGACTATGTCCTTTGGAGTATGTGAGATGGATGCTAGTACAGGGTTAGAGGATAATGTAAAGAGAGCTGATGATAGATTATATCAGGCTAAAAATATGGGTAGAAATATAGTAGTGTATTAAGGAGGAACAGACTTGGATAATACTAAATCAGTTTTTATCAGTTATAGTTCAAAGGACATAATAGAGGTAAATAAAGTGGTTAATATGTTGAATGAGGCTGGAATTAAGTATTGGAAAGCACCAGAGATGATACCAGCAGGCTCTAATTATGCCAGAGAGATACCTAAAGCTATAAGTGAATGTGCGGTATTTCTACTGATTATATCAGATGGAGCTCAGAAATCCATATGGGTAGAAAAAGAGATAGATTGTGCTATTAATAATAGAAAAACCATAGTTCCTTTTAAGATATTCTGGGGTGGATTAACAGATATGTTCAGCTTTTATCTTAACAATGTGCAAACCATATATTATCTAGAGGATAAAGAAAATTCTATGAAACAGCTAGAGGATAGACTTAAATTTTTGCTATCTGAGGATAAGTCGGAAGTGGATTTTATTAAGAGGACAGTTGGTGATACACCGAATAGACCACAGATACAGACGTCTATAGCCAAGGAGAAGAGAAAACAGTTTAACCCGCTTACTATTAATGCTCAACCGATATTTTGTAATTTCTGTAACGGGGGTTTGGAGCTTATATCTAGTGGCACCTATAGATGCAAAGCCTGTGGCTCAGAGAATTTTGATTATTTTCATCTAGTTAGAAATTACTTAGATAAAGCGGGTCCTATGTCTATTACAGATATAGTGGCTAAGACAGGCGTGCCTAGGAGAAGCGTAGAGCATTTTCTTAATCAGGAGATGCTAGAGATACCTAAGGGTTCTCCTATTATGTTAGCCTGTGCAGGCTGTGGGGCGGCTATTAGAACAGGAAGATATTGTGATAGCTGTAAGGATAAGATGAATAAAAAACAAAAGGCTCCTGTGGGTAGTAATAAGTACAGAATATGGAGAGATAGCGATAGAAGAATATAGCTAGAGGGATGTGCATGGAGAAGAATATCTGGATATTAAATAGCAATAAAATAGAGTTAATAGAAGCGCAGAGATTAATTAATGCAGATGGTGGACTCAGGGCATTTCCTATGCTCTCTTTTGCTGCTATAGAAAAAGCCATGAACAGACAACTTACTAAGGGTGATTCTTTAGCTATGCCATCTCTTATAGTTATAGACTATGATACAGAGGTAGCAGAGGATTATAAGAGTTTAACCCTAATACAACAACAGGCAGCCTATGCAGGTGTGCCTTTGTTTTTTATGGTAGCATTAAAGTCAAAGGATTTAGATGAGGAATGCTATGCCAGAGGGGCTACGGTAGTTATTAGAAAACCATTTTCCGCTGCGGTCATATTGCGTATAGAGAGAACCGCTTGGCAACATGAGATGACTAAGAATTACGAAAATATATTACAAAAACAGGCTAATGAACTAGCTGCTGCCAAAGAAATTAATAGACTTAATGAAAAGCTGCGTACTAGAAATGAATTGCTACATCAGATATTTGGCAGATATTTTTCGGATGAGGTAGTGGATATTATATTGGATAATCCTGAAGGAGCTGCATTAGGAGGAGTTAAGAGAGAGACTACAGTTATGATGGCAGATTTAAGAGGATTTACTTCAATATCGGATAAGCTGCAGCCAGAGGTGGTTACAGATATGTTGAATCATTTCCTAGGGGAGATGACAGATATAATAAGCAGTCATAAAGGAACAGTTATAGAGTTTATAGGGGACGCTATATTAGCAGTGTTTGGAGCTCCTCTTGAATCGGATACTCAGGTAGAGGATGCGGTGGCAGCAGCTATTAGTATGCAAAACAAGATGAGTGCTGTTAATAAATATAATACGAGTAAGGGCTATCCAGATATAGAGATGGGTATAGGACTTCATAAGGGAGATGTATTTATAGGAAATATAGGTTCTGAAAATATGATGAGATATAATGTAATAGGTCAGGCCGTTAATTTGTGCTCTAGAATAGAAAGCTATAGTGTAGGCGGTCAGGTACTAGTATCGGGTAGCACCATAGAGAAGGTTAAGGATGAGGTTAGTGTTAATAATACCTTTGATATAACTACAAAGGGAGTGGATAAGGCCATTCCTATATGTGAGGTTGTGGGTATAGATGGTACCTATGAGTGTGTAATGGAATATATGGAGTATGATGAACAAGATAGCGTTAAGGAACAGGTTATCTTTAATCTATATGTTATACTTGAAAAACAGATTACCACTACACCTATAATTACCAAGCTACACACATTTTCCAGAAAGAGAGCTAAGGTTATGCTTAAGGCAGAGGATAGCCTAGAGGTATATGATAATGTGGAGATATGGGCGGTTATAGGCGAAGATACTATATTTTCTCATGTATATGCCAAGGTGGTGGCTGTTAAGGGTAAAGAGGCAACCTTGCATTTTACATATGTAACTAATGAATTTATGGATTTTTATAGTGAGATATCTAGTTAGGAGAGATTATGGAAGGTTATAAAGAGATAGATAATATAGATGTTATACATATAGATAAGGCATATGTGAATAAAGCTAGACCTATTCTAGTTATGGAGGTAAGTCATGGTTTAACCTTAGACTATCATATGGGTAAGGAGATATTGAAAAAGACAAGCTGTAATATTATGTTAACTATAGAAAGGCTTACAGATGCCATAGCTATTAGATGTATTAGTGATAATAAGAAGATAAGAGCAATAGAGTATCTGGATTTCATATTTGGGAAATATGGGATAATTAAAGGAAATGAAAAAACTGCAGAAGGTAAGATGTCCTTAGTTATACTAGAAGTTAGAATAGCAGATATGGAGATAGCTAGTGCTATGGATTTCTTTAAACTTAGAGCGTATGAGTATTTTGTGGATTTAGATGTGATAGATAAAGATAGTCCTGCTCAAGAGGTGGATAATATGGTTAGATATAAAAAACGACATATTCCCTGGGCAGTGGTAAAGACGTTGGATATAGTACCTGAGGGAGAATTGATTAAAGTAAAGACCTTGGAAAATTCTACTGGAGTTAATGTAGTGGCCAGTAAGGATACCTATATTATGATTGGATGTAGTGGGGAAGTATATGATATCACAAGCTCTAAATTCCATAATAGCTACGAAGAATCTGAGGAGGTGCTCGATGTATTTGAGCAGATGCTAGATTTTATACCAGCAGTAGAAGCTGTAGCGGAGGGTACATATATACCTATAGATGAGATAGCTTACCTATGTTATCCTAAAACAGATAATTATATATATGTCAGACAGTTGTCTAGACGTACCAAGGTTTTTATGGTTTATAATGAAGAGGAATATTTTGTTGGCAAGGCAGGCGATTACCTAGCAGTTAGAGGTGATGATATAAGAGACATATATATAATACAGAAGGATATATTTGCAAATACCTATGAAGAAATTTAGTAATTAATTGTGTCTATAAGTAGATATATGATACAATTAGTCGATAAAGTTAATGCTTGGGGGAATACATATGTTACGAGAGTTAATACAAGAAAATTATTGTACCATTATAGTGTCACTGTTTTTGGTTATATTTATTATGACTAATCGTTCTTTTGAAAATAGAATTAGTAAGATGTTTCTATTTGGAATAGTAACTATACTTATTCTGGTAACGGTGGATAGCCTGGAGATGTGGACTAGTACTTGGGCAGAACCTTCTATGCTTAGAATACTTATGTCCTCTATAGGATATTCTCTTAGACCATTAGTGGTATTTTTTGTAATAGCTATATTACTAAGAGGAAATAGAAAAGCGTTAGTAATTATGGAGATACCTTTAATAATTAATACTATAGCTTCATTTTCAGCATTGATTACACCTGTTATGTTTTCTTATGATGAG
>CAZOUU010000025.1:0-12001 GCA_964583045.1 uncultured Lachnospiraceae bacterium
CTCTATAAAACTATTAAGCAATTCCATAGTCCAGGTGTTATACTGACTTTTTCTCATTATAGAAAATGTATCCCAATCATCTTGACAATTGGCTCTTCCGCCTTCATTTTCTACTTTATCAAAGGCTTTCCACTCTAACGCCACTATCTCCTCAACTAGCTCTTCCTTTGTTTTACTATTATCCATAGTCATCATCTCCTTAAAGGCATTATCTATTAGTACACTTATTTTATCTATATCTCTCAGTATTCTCTTATCCGTTATAGCCCTATCATTTATATCTAAAAGTATCTTTTTTATCTCTGGCAGGCACCTTAGATTTTCCATACCCTTATATAACCATTTATAAAAAGGTGGATACTGTCTATTAATCATATATACCAATCTCATAGTCTCTTTCATATAATCGGATAATATAATTCTCCCTGTTACCCTATCCCCTCTATCTAACACTCTAGAAAGATTATATTGACCTAATTGTGACATAAGCGCCATGGAATTAGCCATCTTAAGCTTCCACACTCTATCAGGATAATATGCTAATAATTTTTCCCTAATAGCACTAAACTTACCTAAATCATCTCTAAATACCTGGCCATTTGTAGCCGCCGCTACTCTTACTTCATCTAGTGCCAGCCATTCCTCTTCTCTATTAGGCGCATCTTCTCTGTCTATATATCTACTGTAGAATTCTCCTATCTGGCATACTCCTACTCTTTTTTTCCCTTCCTTAGTGGTAATCCTTCTATAGCCTCTATAATCCTTAGGTAACTTCTCATAGGCTTCCATCAAAGCATTTCCTATCTTCCTATAATCCTCTTCATCTAACCACATAATAAAACCAGGTCCAAAATCATGATCCACTGAATACTCATCATCAAATCCATAACATTCCGAGCCATCCCCTACAAGGCCTACAGCTATACGATTTTCATACTCCGGAAAATTCTCCTTAATCATAGGGATGCCATATTCCTCATAGTATTCTCTGCATAAATCCATTCCCTTCATATGCACCTTATTAGCTCTATACCAATGTTCATATATTACATCCTCATTTGCCAAGAACTCTTCTCTACCTATATTCAACTTCTCATATACCTTATTGAGATTTTCCATAGTAATATCATAAAAAGAAGTCTTCCCTACATTTATCTCTAATTCCTTTAACGCATTCTCATAGCAGATAGCAGCTAGTCTGTAATCACCTGTTCTATAGGTAGCCTCGCCCATAGCAGATAATGTAGCTCCATAATGAAAATCTTTCACCTCATCCCTTATATAAATATCCATGGCATGATTAAGATAATTTATGGCTTCATCATATTTACCTAGCTTTAGTAAAGATTCCCCTAGATTACCATAAGTAACAGCTATCTTTATATCATTATTCTTATATAACGTAACTATATCTAAGGCTTTCTTAAGACTATCTACTGCCTGTTGAAAATCTCCCATCTCTTGATATAACAGACTCATATTATTATATAGATTGGCATATAACATATCCTGCTTATCTATCTGTCCCTCGTATAGCTCAAATACCTGATTAAAAAATGTAAGTGCCTCTTCTAATTTTCCTGCTGCTCTATAAGCATTAGCTACATTAATAAGAGTGGTTCCATAGTAGGTAGAACTAGAAAGGCCCAGATTCTCCATAAGCTTCATAACCTGATTGCTATATAATATGGATTTGTCATATTGTCCAGAATCCCTTTGATAGCCTATCATCTCATTCAGCAAGGTAATAACACTATTAGTATCTCTATCCTTCATAGCCTCTTCCAATTTATCCATCAGAAATTCCTCTACCTTATCTATCTCTTTGTTCTTGTATAATCTATCTAGTTCACCTAACACGTCATTTATATTCATTGTTATTCTCCTTTGTCTATGTATATAGAATAATTAGCTTGTATTATAGCATACTTGCACTTCATATATGACAAATCTGCTAAAAAAAGCTATGCAAAAGCGAAAGCTTAGGCATAGTCTCTTCTAGATACTAATCTATCCGTATATCTTTTATTAAATTATTGTACTTTATTCATATATTTTTCCCAAGTAGCTATAGATTTTTCAAATTCTATCTTAAACCAGTAATCCTCTTCACCTATATCTACACATAGCATATATCTATATGGTGGTTTATTACATTCTCTACCATCATTAAGGGAGGAATCTGTCATCGCCACTAGTGCAAATATATATTCTCCTATACTACTCTTTATTATATCTTTATAGTTTTCTTCTGGCACCTCTTCATCTGGTATCTCTTCTATCAATACATTATTAGCATCATAGTATTTACCACCTTCTTTAAACAGGTTAAATATATGTGCCTGCTTAAGTCTTAATACAATAGGACCTGCATAGCTTTCTACCATACGTTCATTCTGCGAATTTCTTTTACCAACTATAACTCCCTCTAATTCAAGAGTTATCTGCTCATTGGTCACTTCAAATCTATCTATATATGCATCTTGGAAATTAAATTGTTCTAATTCATCTACAGCTTTAAAATTCATAATAATTACTCCTGTGTTTTATTTATTACTAATCATTATGATAACTTACTTATTTTCCTATTTCAACTAAATGTTTCATATTCCTTCCATTCTTCATAAAATAACTAGTACCTTATCTTTTGCTCGCTTAAGCAATGCTATGGCTACTATTAAAGCTACAAGCTCTGCTATAGGAAAGGCTAGCCACATAATATCCGTTGCATTTGTAAATAATGTAAATACATATGCAAGGGTTAGTACTATTACAAATAAGCGTAGCAAAGATATAACCAAGGAACTTATACCACAGCCTAGGGCTTGGAATACACCTTGAATAGCTATATTCCCCCCTGCGAATAAAAATCCGGCCGATATAATTCTTATAGCTAGTATACATAGTCTTGCTGTTTCATCTGACAACCTAAACACCGCTATTAATGGGTTAGTAAATACCTGCAAGATTACAATTCCTGCTACCATAATTATACTTACATATATTAAACCCCATTTTATCCCCTCATTAACTCTTTTTCTATTACCCATACCGAAATTGAAAGATACTATAGAGGTTATAGCATCTCTAAGTCCAAAAGCAGCAAAGAATATAAATTGTTGTATTTTATAGAAGATTCCATAAGCTGTAACTGCTGCTGTGGATACTGCTCCAAAGATTATATTTACTCCATATGTCATGAATGACATAAGTGCCTGCATAATAATAGCTGGAAGACCTATACAAAGCAAGGTACATATAGTAAGGTAAGTCTTACCCATAGATAGTATAACAGGGTCTTTAGTCTGACTTTTAAGATATATATCTATCCCCAGTAATCCAAATATAAAGAATACTACATATATAATTAATCCCAACATTACTCCATTACCTGCAATACTTGCCACCTTATTCTTATCATTTTCTCCCAGCGTCTTAGATAGTAATGCATTTACACCAACTCCTGTTCCTATACCAAAAGCTACTATAAGCATCTGTACCGGAAAAGCTAATGTAAGTGCATTGACTGCACATTCTCCTGCATGAACTATGCCGTTACTATCTGGTATTCTGGCAACAAACATACTATCAACTATGTTATAGCATGCCTGTAAAACCATAGATAGTATCATAGGTATTCCCATACTAAGCATTACCTTAGGAACGGCCTCTCTTCCCATTTTATTCATTGTTACTTCTTCCTTCATCACTTCAACCTCTTTCTATAATCATAAAATTACACAAAAAAAGCGCAAACCCAAATCTGGATTTACGCTTTTTGCTACTCGATACCTTGTATTATAGCCAAAGATTTTTTAATTGTCAAAGGGAATCTTCCTCTTTTGTTAATGATAATCTAAATATAATTAATCCTAAAAATACTATAATAGATATTACGCTCACGCCTATATTGGCATTATCTGTTATCTGAGTTACCATACTAACTAATGCTGTACCTACAAAAGCGGCACCCTTACCACATATATCTAATAAGCCAAAATATTCTCCCGATTTTTCTGACGGAATAATCTTTGTAAAATAAGAACGAGACAATGCCTGAATACCACCCTGGAACATACCTACACATACCGCTAATATCCAAAACTCGCCTTGATTGTCAAGAAATACCGCATATATGGATATACATAGATATGCTACTATACATAGCGTAATTAAGTCTTGCGTTCTAAATACTTGAGATAATTTTCCAAATATCAAGGCACAAGAAAATGCCACTATTTGAGTTGCTAACAAAGCCACTATATTCCATTTAAGAATAATGCTATAGTCATAGCATGTCCAAAAGATATACCTATTTTTTCATAACCTAATATAAGTACTAAGCTTATAACAAAGGGAATACAACTACATATGTAACCCCAAGCAAAACCTGCTGATGACACTTTGTCAACTCTATCCTCTGTGGTTACATCTGATAACATAGAATCATAATATATGATACTAAGAGAATATCCTACCTTAGCTATTACAAATATGACTAAGAATATATACCAGCTACTTGCTAACCCTAACAAAGAACATCCTATAGCTCCTATCCCAACCATATTAATAAATAGTCTTTTTTTCAAATTCTTAGTATCACCTATACTTCCTAATATAGGACCTAGAAAAGCAACTATTATAGTAGCTATAGAAGCCGCATATCCCCAATATGCCATATAATCTGTTCCATTTAAATTTGCCTTTTCTGCCAGATAGTTAAAATATATAGGTAATATAGTTGATACCAATAATATGAAAGCAGAGTTTCCCACATCATATAGTATCCAATGTTTCTCTTCTTACTTAGCTTAAACATTTTCACCCTCCAACGTATATATAGCCATCTCTGCTTCGTCTGGTCCAAAGGTTCTACTATATCTGCTATCCAATGTCTTATTATCCTGTACAAATTCCATATAGTTATTTATTAATTTTGTAGCAACAGGTATTGCATCCTGATATTTTCTCATTAAATCTCTAGTACTATTTATGCATCTTCCATTTATATGCTTTTGCATTATCAAACCATGCATCTCCTCATAGTTACCAGTTGCTGTTAATATATTTTCTATTAATTCTTTTTTCACTTCGTTTGTAGGTAATAATAACTTGTTATATAATTTCATACCCTTTAAGGCTTTACGAATATCCTTTTTAGAAACCTTATCATAGAATTCAGCTATAACCTCTGACACCTCTTTAGTACATACTATATGAGATGCTGTATTATATTTGACAGGATTAAATTTATCCTTCTTTAACCACCTGCGTTCAAAATCCGTCTCTATCTCTGTATGGGTTAGGTTATCATGAATTATCCTATATTCAATATAACTATGGCATTCACTATCCAATGCAAAATGACATATATAACCTAACATATATGCTATATACTTATCTCTATCTTCTTTATGCTTTTCTATTATCTTCTTACCATTGGTAAAAAATTTTTTTGCTACTAGCTCATGTAAATGATATCCAATAGCATTTATATCATTGGGTACTAACGGGTTATAATAGAACAATATATCTGGTCCGTGTAACCCAATTAAAAACAAGTCTTTATTCTTCTCTATAAGCTTCTTTGTTGACTTAGGCAACGTCTTCTTTACATCTTTTCCAAATCTATAATGTGTGTATGTGGATGGCATATTTTCCCTTCTTTCTTTACATTCTTTCTATAGCTTCCAATGCTAACTTTGATCGTTCACATTCATCTGCAGTGAGCGTAATCTGGTAACATAAATCGCTGCCCTTCATCTTCTCTGATGCATAAGATAGTCCATTAGTTCTTTCATCTAGCAACGGATTATCTATTTGATGAGGATCGCCTAGCAATATTACCTTGGTACCTTTTCCTGCCCTTGTAATAATACCTGTCACTTGCTTAGGTGTCATATTCTGTGCTTCATCTATAATCAAATATGTCTGTACAAAAGAACGCCCTCTTATAAAATTCATAGCCTCCGCTACTACAACTCCTCTTTGAAATACCTCAGCTATTTTTCCATTTAATTCTTCTTCATCCTTGTATCTTTCCTCTTCATCTGAATCTAAAAGCTGTTCTAGATTATCAACTATAGGCCTCATAAGTGGCGATATTTTCTCTTGCTCTGTTCCCGGAAGAAAACCTATATCATTATCAAACTGTACATTAGGTCTGCTCACTAATACCTTTCTATATTCACTCTTTTCAGCATTTAGAACCTTCTCTAAGCCTACCGCCAATGAGTAAAATGTCTTAGCTGTACCTGCCATTCCCTTTACAATTACCAGTGGTGCTTCACTAGAATCCTTCATAAGTGCCTCTTGCAAAAAATATTGTCCTGCATTTCTAGGCTTTACTCCGTATGGTCTGATCTTCTTATACTCAAGGGGAACTATTTTCTTGCCATCAAATCTACCTAATTGAGTTTTCTTATTTGACTGGTCAGCTACCAATACAATAAACTGATTATTAACTAATTCTATAGGTACTCTATTTCCATCTTTATCTACGTCATATACCTTATCTGGCGATATACCATTCTTTTTCAATTCTTTGAATGCTTCTTCCTCAGCATAGCAGGTACATCTTCCTATATACTGTGAATATTCATTAGCCACCTGTTCCGTTGTATAATCCTCAGCTTGAACATCTAATATCTGTGCTTTGATTCTTAATAAAATATCTTTGGTTACTAGTATTACCTTTTTTCTTTTATTTTTATCTTTTAATCCCTTACATACCTTTAGTATGCGGTTATCATTCTTACTGCCCGGAAAATCCTCTGGTAATTCTACATCCACAAAGTTCTTTTCAACGCGCAAAGACCCACCATTAGGCATATTTATACCCTTTAGTAGGTCTCCCGTTTGTCTATATTTTTCAAATAATCTAATGGCACTTCTTGCATTAGCGCCTTTTTCACCCTCGGCATTCTTTAAGGAATCTAACTCCTCAATTACTACTATTGGAATTACTACATCATTTTCCTCGAAACTTTCTATTGCATTTGGTGATTGAATTAGAACATTAGTATCTACAACATAAGTCTTTACCATATGTTACCTCACTTTCATATACTTGCTATATATCTATAAGTATATCTGGGTTACATATTTCTTCTATCTCACTAATATTAAATCTAATTAAATTGTTTGTAAGCTTAGTTTTTAAGAAGTTTGCTATACAATTTATCTATACATATAGCCCCAAAAGGTGCTGTAATAAGTATGGATACTACTGCTACTGTTAAAACAGTATGTCCACATGCCAATCCCATAGCTAATGGCACTCCACCTATGGCTGCTTGAACTGTAGCTTTAGGTGTATATGCTACCATACAAAACGCTCTTTCCTTCTTAGTAAGTCTGGTTCTAATTAAGCATATACATACTCCCACCATTCTGAATATCAAAGCACCACATACTAATATTACTGCTGCTATTCCTGCATTTTTCACATATTTAAGATCCAGTGTTGCTCCCACTAGCACAAATAATAATATCTCTGCTGCCACCCATAACTTATTATATTTAGAAGATAACCTTATTGCTAATACCTCATATTTTTGCTTAACTACAATTCCTAGACTCATTATGGCTAATAATCCTGATATAGGCACTATATTTTCCAGTTGATTTTGCAATTCTATAAGCAAGAAAGACACACATAATATAATAATTAATTTAACTGAATCTCTCATATGTATTTTTTTGAAAAACCATATAAGCATCAAGCCTACAAGCACCCCTACTATGATTCCAGTAAATATAGATATAGGAATATTTACAAAGCTCATTACATTTATATTTCCTGTGGAGCTAAGGGCAGTAAAGGCTGTAAATATGACTATAACAAATACATCATCCACTGAAGCACCTGCCAATATAAGCTGCGGTATACTATGTTCTCTGCCATATCCATTCTCTATAAGCTTTATCATTCTAGGCACTACAACTGCAGGGGATACTGCTGCTATAACGCTACCTACTATAGCTGCCTCTAATGTACTGATTCCCAATAACATAGGTGCTAATAATACAGTACCTACTATCTCAAAGCAAGCGGGTACAAAACACATTAATATAGCTGGTTTTCCCACTTTCTTTAAGGACTCTATATCCAAGGAGAGTCCTGCTCTAGTCAATATAATAACCAAAGCCACCTGTCTTAAATCCGCTGATATATTTAGTATAGAAGCATCTATTAAATCAAGGGCATATGGACTTAAGACTATACCTGTAATAATCATTCCTAACAAACTAGGTAATCTCATCTTCTTAAACAAACTACCTAATAATAAACCTACCAAAAAAATTATAGCAATACTCGTTAACATATTATCCTCCTAATACTAAAGTTATTTGCAATAAAAAAGCCGACAGCTTCTGCATAAATTGCAGAAGTCATCAGCACAATTGCGGTTTAGGTATTATACCAAGGGAGAACCTCATTCCCAACTTATTATTTTATAACACATATCCACTAATACTTCAACCTTATTCCTCCAAAATATTTTAGTTTTCTATCCCTAACACCTATGCTATACTCAGAATAATAATTATAGTTCTAATTATATGTAATTGAGAAATTATGTAATTTTTATATATAGTCAATAATTATAGTATTTCAACGAAGGACTATCTGCGCAACTCAGTACTTAGATAGCGTATTTTGCTATCTTATGTACTGTTAGGGAAGCAGTGAAGCGCAAGCGTGTCCAAAGTGAAATACTATAATTATTGACATAAAGAAAACATATATGTTTCTCAATTACATATAATTAGAACTAAACTAAGGGGAGAATACATGAAAAAGAAAGCCTTAACTTTTCTTCTTATACATCCAGAGGTTTCTAGAACAAAGTATAATTTTGCAGGGGTAATAGAAAATGAATGTCTAGAACTAGAATATATATCTGCTATGCTTAAAGAAGAAGGACACGCTGTACATATATATGATACACAAGTAGAAAACAGAAAAATAAATAGAGTATTACTAGATATCAATCCAGATGTGGTATATATCTGTGGTCGCACCAAACAAGAGAACTTTATATTAGAATACTGTAAATTAACTAAAGCTTACAATTCTAAGATAGTTACTATAATAGGGGGTATTCATGCCCAATTATGCTATGAACGTATGTATAGAAGCTATGTAGATTATATATTATCCACCTTTGATATATATAAGATATTAGATATAGTAAGCTATGCCTTCTATTCTTCTACCATTACTCTAGATAGCATTAGTGGATTATCTTATAGGCAAGATAATAAATGGTTGCATAATCCTAGTGAACCATTTGACATAAATAGGCTTCCTCTTCCTGACAGAAGCTATTTCTATGCCCACCCTAACCGATACAGATACTTAGAATTAGAACATGCTGCCTGGGTTAGAACCGCTTATTCTTGCCCTTATCAATGTGCTTTTTGTATTAGAAATAGAATGAATTCCGGAAAATATGTATGGCGAGATATAGATGCAGTAGTAGATGAAATACAGACTATAGAATCCAAAAACATATATATAGTCGATGATGATTTTCTACTTAACGTAACACGAATCAATAGATTTATAGAATTAATCAGGGAACGAAACATTCGCAAAAACTACATATGCTATGGTCGTGCTGACTTTATAACTAAGCACCCTGACCTTATGAAGGAATTAAAATCCATTGGCTTGTACTATGTGTTAGTCGGTTTAGAAGCCATAGAAAATGTAAATTTAAAAAGCTACAACAAACATTCTAGTGTAAGTAACAATGTGAAAAGTATAGATATATGCAACAAGTTAGATATACATATTATGGGAATGTTTATACTGGACCTAAGCTACACCCCTCGTAATTTCAGAAGATTATATGGATGGATTAAATACCATAATCTACGAAATGTAGCAATATCTATATTTACACCAGAGCCAGGGCTTGAAACCTATGATATATATGCAGACCGTCTTATAACTGATAACCCTGCTCATTTTGATTATCTTCACGTAGTAGCAACTCCTGAGCATATGAGTGTAAAACAATATTATATACATTATTATAGATTACTTATAAAACTATTTTTAAAGGCAAAACGGGAAGGTGTATATGATTTTATAGACTATGGTTATTATATCAAATCCTTCATAACTAATATATTTAGCTTAGGACCTAAAGACAAATAAAAGCTATCTCCCTAACGTAATATTATAGAATATGTAATTATTTATCATATTCTATAATATAGCGTTCAAAAGCATTAACCACTGTAGTATCTCCATAGTTATCTACTCGTTTATATTTTCTACCATAAGTAGTATGCACATGTCCATGAATAAAATAAGCCGGTTTATATTTATCTAATATTTTTCTAAATACTTCAAAACCTTCATGAGGTTTGTCCTCACCATCATTTATATCCTTTGCGGGCGCATGGGTTAATAATATATCTATGCCTTTATTTTTTAATATCCAAGGCCATAGTCTGGCGACCCTGCCTCTCATCTCTTGCTGCGTATATTGGTATTTACCATTATTATACCAAGCAGAGCCTCCAAGACCTAGTATACGTACACCTTTGTATACGTATACTTTATCTTCAATACATATACAACCACTTGGTGGTTTCACATCATAACACTCATCATGGTTACCATGTACATATAGAATAGGTACCTTAGAGAATGTAGCTAAAAAGGATAAATATTCTGGCTTCAAATCTCCGCAAGATAGAATAAGGTCGATACCATTAAGTTTTTCTTTATCAAAATAATCCCAGAGATATTTTGATTCTATATCTGATAGAACTAGAATTTTCATAATTATAATGCTCCTGTCTCTTCCGTCTTTGCGCTAGTTACACCCTGTATATTAACTAAATCTTTTGCTTCATCCACAAAATCTGAAATCGCTGGAATAGAACCTACTACATTATCCATCAACCAATCCATAGTTATAATCTCTTCTGGTGTCATCTCACTATCTAAAGTCTCTTTTATAGTTCCCTGCTGAGCTCTTACCACTCCTGAAAATGGTCTTAACGAGCCATCACATATCATTTGCTTCATAATTTCCACTAATTTTCTAGTACCTGATGGTATCTTATCTGAGCATATTACATCTATAACTCCTGCTGACATCCCCCACCAATAATTAAGAGCTTTTGATACATCTGCCTCATCATTTTTAAAAGAGCCACTAAGTATGCTTTGAATTAACTTTTCATAGAACATACCCCAATGCCATACTGGCATAGCTAGGTTTTCCTTCAAACCCTCTTCATCTATCTTATATAGTCCAAATCTTCTAGATGCCTCCTGTGGAATAATAAGGTCCTGATCTGATGCATAGGATACTTGGTTTTCCTTCATAAATTCACTTACATTACTATTCTTCAATTTTGACCAACATAGATATACGGTAGCTCTAGGATTAACCATCTTAGCTCCTAAGGCAAAGGCATTTATATTTGCTATCATTCCATATATAGGATAGTCTGCCACATAGGCTATTCTATTGTTATCCGCCATAGCTCCTGCAATCATACCTGTTAGGAATTTTGCTTCATACATACGAGCATAATAAGTTCTTATATAGCCATGAGGATTATTAAGAGAACAATTTAATATCTTTACCTCCGGGTTATCTATGGCTGTCTTAAGACTAGCTTGCATCATCTCCGGAGATGTGGTAAATATAATCTCATTTCCCAATGCTATTAAATCCTCCAATGTGGTTGCAAGAGGATACGACTTATCACTATAAGTTATTGCTGTGGTCTCTATCTGCTCAGGGAAGCTATCCTCTAGATAATTCCTTCCTAATTCATGTCCATAGGTCCATTCTGACTTCATAGGATCTGTATCATATACAAAAGCCACCTTTATCTTCTTGCTGTTTCCTGGTATAAGATATTTAAATATATTCTTTTTCTTATCATCTATAGGATTCATACGTAGTTCTACATTTTCTTCCTTTTGTGATACATTAACTTTTACTTGGTCATCGTTGATAGG
>CAZOUU010000026.1:0-11882 GCA_964583045.1 uncultured Lachnospiraceae bacterium
AATGTGTCCAAACGAAATCGAGGCGCTTCACTATTCAGTTTTACATTTGCAAAACATATATCTAGAAAGACTGGCGCGCCTCTAGTTCATACATACCATACTCTATATGAGCAATATGCTTCCTATGTTATCCCGTCTAAAACCATCGGTGATAAGCTAGTGGCCATTATGTCTAGAGAACGCCTAGAACACGTAGATGCTATTATAGCTCCTACTGGCAAGGTAAAGGAAGCCTTGGAAAAATACAATATTAAGAATAAAATAGCTGTTATTCCTACTGGCATAGCCATAAGAAAATTCTCTTCAAATATATCTTACGAGGATACTATGGCATTAAAAGAGAGTTTAGGTATCCCTAGTGATAATGATATTCTAATAAGTATAGGCAGATTGGGTACAGAAAAAAATATTGGTGAGCTGATTAAAAACTTTAGTGAATTGTGTAAGATTCGTGATAACGTATACTTTGTTATAGTGGGTGGTGGTCCTGCTGAAGAAGAATTACGTGCTTTATCTACATCTCTTAACTTAGATAATAGAATTATATTTACTGGTATGGTTAAACCTGATGAAGTATCTAGATATTATAACCTAGGTGATATATTTGTATGCGCTTCTACCAGTGAGACGCAAGGATTAACCTACATAGAAGCTATGGCGAACTTTTTACCACTTGTGTGCAGAAAGGATCCTTGTCTGGACGGGGTAATCATAGACGAAATAAATGGTGTTCAATATACGAATAGCGAAGAATATGTTAATGCCATAAATGCTATATTGGATCATCCTTCAAGACAAAGCAGTGTGGCTTTCTATGACAAAGACCACATAGAGAACTTTAGCAAGAAAACCTTTGCTGAAAATGTATATAAGCTATATGAAGAGGTGTTAGCCACAGAATAACTATATATCTATTATTACATAAAAATATCTCCAAGTAGATGAACCAAAGCTTCTACTTGGAGATATTTTATGTATTATAATTATTTGATTACTTTAATCCATCCTTTTGGAGCCTCTAAACGACCCATCTGGATACCTGTTAAGGTCTCATATAACTTCTTAATTACTGGACCCATATCCTCCATACCACTTGGGAAACATATCTCCTTACCGTGATCATTAATCTTTCCAACTGGTGATATAACTGCGGCTGTTCCACATAAACCACACTCTGCAAAATCCTTTACTTCTGAGAATAATACTTCTCTCTCTTCTACCTTGTAGCCTAATATCTCACTGGCTACATATACTAATGAACGTCTAGTTATAGAAGGTAAAATACTAGGGGATTTAGGTACTACTATAGTATTATCCTTAGTAACGAATAGGAAGTTAGCTCCACCTGTCTCTTCTACCTTAGTTCTAGTCTTTGCATCTAAATACATATTCTCATCAAAACCATCTGCATGAGCTGTAACTATAGCATGTAAACTCATAGCATAATTAAGTCCTGCTTTGATATGACCTGTTCCGTTAGGTGCTGCACGATCATAATCACTAACACGAATAGTAATAGGCTTAGCACCACCCTTAAAATAAGGGCCAACTGGTGTACAGAATAATCTGAATTGATATTCATTAGCTGGTTTAACACCTATAACTGGATTTGATCCAAACATATATGGTCTAAGATATAATGTAGCTCCTGAACCATAAGGTGGTACATAATCTATATTAGCTTCTACAGTCTTTTGAACTGCATCTATAAATCTATCCTCTGGAAATACTGGCATCTCTAATCTAGCTGCTGAATCCTTCATACGACTAGCATTTAAGTCTGGGCGAAATGTTACTATATGTCCGTCTTCTGTTGTGTAAGCCTTCAACCCTTCAAAAACTGTTTGAGCATACTGTAATACTCCAGCACATTCATTCAACACTATATTGGCATCAGATGTCATAGTGCCTTCATCCCAGGCTCCATCCTTATAATTTGAAACATATCTTTTGTCTGTTTGTACATAGCCAAAACCTATATTGGCCCAATCTAAATTCTTATTTCCCATAATATGTACTTCCTTTCAATGTATAATCATAAATTTTATTTTAGCACAATATTTCAACTATTCAAGTAAATATCACAATAAATATTATTATGTATATTTTCTTCATCATCCTTATAAGTTTCCGTCATATTTCCTATTATGTCACAATCTGTTAGGACTACCGAATTTTTACCCTCAACTACTATAGCTTCCGAATTATTAGCCCTTAACACAGCATTAGCAACCAAGATATCAGCTGTAGAATATATAGCAGGACTTCCTGATCCATTAGTAACATATTTACCCTTATCTACTTTTACTACGCCTCCTCCCCTATCTGAACGTATAGCTGCGGAAGAATTACCATCTGTCTCCACGTCTAGGTTTGTAGCATTGGTAGTACCACCACCTGTAGTTTGTATGCCACCAGAATTATCCTTTGTCGTTCTTATAGTGGAATTACTTACATTAACTACGGTATCTTTTCCATAGCTAAATACTCCATTTCCGTTCTGAGCACTAGTATTTACAGTAGCATTCTCGTCATCCCCTGTTGAAGAATATTTATCTCCATCTTTTTCAGTATCCTCCGATATAGTAGTTGCTGCAGTTCCATTCGTTACCTCGCTAGAACCACCGGCATCCCCATTTATATTACCTTTCCCCTCTCCATTATTTGTTATCACTATCGATTTTGCGATATTATCTTTATCCAAGGTAAGTAGCAGTACTGAATCTGTAGCTATATCCTCTATAGTTGCTGCTTCCTCTGAATTTTCTATAGATACATTAGTGGTATCATTTATAGTAAATGTAATTGTATCCTCACCTGCTACAAACCTAGTCATCACTGGCATATCTCCACTTGGGACTTCACCCTCCTGAATCTCTGATAGTGTCTCACCCTCCGGTATCTCTGGTGGCGTCTCACCCTCCTGAATCTCTGGTGGTGTCTCACCCCCCGGCATCTCTGGTGGTGTCTCACCCTCCTGAATCTCTGGTTTATTATCATCATCCATAGATATTTCTTCTAGCTCTCCTATGGTTCCAGTTATGGTATTTTGAGCTATCTTTGTTACTTGTACATATATAGCTTCTTCACTGGTATTTTCTGTAGCATCCTCTGATTTAGAGCATCCAGTAACAAGTACCATAGCTATAACAAGACTAACTCCCACAGCTAATCCTGTGGGATGATACTATTAATTAAATTTGTAGGCTGATATAGGCAACAATATATATCCTATGATCATTACAAAAATTATAACTCCTAACATTACTCTACCAAAACAATTAGAGTATTCATAATTCTCATGTTTATCTCTTATAAACTCTATCTTAACTACTGTTACTGCCACTAATAGCACTACCAGTATGCCCCATATATTTACGTATTCTATAAGTCCTGCTTCCATAGCATCCGGAAGTAAATTAGCTCCTACCATAATATTGGTTACAGTTCCAAAGAATACTGGTGGAATAAGAGCAAGTGTATTTACCTTATGGTTAGTACATATAAATAACGGAATAAGTACCCATATATTAGTTCCTAACAAAGCTATAATGCATTTAAGATATAGACCCCATGAATCTCTATTTAACTCTATTGCTGTTAATATCTCACTGGTGATATGAGGCTTTACATTATCATATTCTGGATCTAGATTTGTATTTTTGTAATGCTGTATAAATGTGTTCACCGCATGCTTTGATACATTAAATCCTGCTATCTTAATATTATTACTAATACCACTATTTTTCTCGTCAGGTACAAGTAACACTTCATCTATATCCTTTGTAGCTTCTACATACATTCTAAGCTGATGTGAGCTAAGAGGAAATCTCTTAGTCCAAAAGCTTTTAGCTACTGTTACATCTATCCTCAATAACTGGTAATTGATATCATCATTGTAATAATCCTTTATTATATCTGCACTATTAATAGTACCATTAACTATTCTAAAGTTATCTGCCATATTAACATCTCGGTTTCCTTCCCAGCGAAACCACACTTGAAGCACTACCTCATACTGAGAGTTTTTCATATCTAGGGATTTAAAATTCTCTATATACGTACCAGTTTGCACTTTAACAGCATCCTTTGATATCTCTTTCTCTTCTTTAGTAAAGTTCTCCGATTCATGAAGATAATATTCCCAATAATCATCCTCTGCTTTTTTATCATTATATAATGAAAGACTAGTTAATCCCACATATAAAGCACTAAATATTAATATTACTACTGCCCAATACTATCTTATAAAATTAGTTCTTACATTACATATGTTCTCAGGTACATCTATGCCTGCTTTTTTACCAGCTTCTATACATTTTAGCATCCATGCCATATTTTTTGCCAGATTATGCATAACCTGTATACCTTCTTTGTCTTGCAATACTTCCTCGGGTGTATTTCCATGTACCATATTCCAATAGGATGATGCTACGACTGGCATCTCAGCTATCGTAAAATATTTATTAATTACATCTAGAGTCGCTGTAGTTCCTGCTCTTCTGGCCGAAGCTATAGCAGCTCCCGGCTTATGAGCAAAGGCTTTCTTATTTGAGTAGAACATTCTATCAAGAGCAGATAATATTCTACCACTTGGATGTGCATAGTATACTGGGGTTCCAAATATAAAGCCATCACATTCCATAGCCTTTTTAGTTATAGCATTGATATCATCATCATTAAATATGCATGCACCCTTTAACTTAGTACAGCTGCCACAGCCTATACAATCCCTTATAGGATTACCACCTAATTGAACTATCTCGCTGTCTATACCCTCTTCTTCTAGCACCTTACTAATCTCTGTAAGAGCTGTATATGTACATCCCTTAGGCTTTGCACTTCCATTTATTAATAATACTTTCATAATTCTACCTCCTAATATTGATTTTTCAACATGTATTCATAGCTATTATAAGCTCACACCTAATATATGAACACCCTATACATTATATGTAATACTTCTTAAAAAATCAACTTTCAGGTTTTAGCTCACACATTAAATTATAAGTTGTTTAGACTAAAAAGACAGATAGCCTAAGCTACCTGTCTTTTTAGTCTTGATTAATAGATTAATTAAGCAACCTTTACGTTAACTGCTTGTAATCCACGCTGTCCTTGTTCTACATCAAATGTAACCGACTGTCCTTCTTCTAATGTCTTGTAACCATCCATTGCAAGACCAGAAAAATGTACGAATACATCATTTCCTTGCTCATCACAAATAAAACCAAAACCCTTTTGTCCGTTAAACCACTTTACTGTACCTGTACTCATAATATTAAATCTCCTTAAAATTTTTATGACTCTTAATATAAAAATAAATCCAATCCTTATTTACAACCAAATGTGAATAAAAAAAAATTTGCAAACCATTATTAGAAATAAACAATGACCTACAAATCTACCAATCAATTCTATATCTGAAATCTAAATATACTATATCACAGGTTTTTGTTTATTGCAAGAACTATTTTTAATTTTATTAATCTTGATTAATTGCACCCTTTATACATGCTTTTTCAGATAACCAACAGGATATACAAGTAGAGCCTACGCCTATAGCAAAGATTATGGACACTACATACTTAATACTATCTTCATTTTTTAAGATCCAATTTAATACATTTTTCCATAGGTTATCATCAAATTTAGAAATGTCACCAAACATCATATATACGTAAAAGCCTATTAAGGTACCTACAATTAGAACTGTTCCCGTCATATTTCCTATTCCTGAACCAAATCGATATGCCAAAGGAAAATGAATAGAGCAGGCTATAAGGCCCATACCTACAACTGCAAACAATATCCAATGCAAAGATTTAAGGGTGCTTACCTCACCAATGGACAAATCATAACAAGAGGCAACCCCATAGGAAAAAATAATTACCATCACTATAAGGGAATAAATATACATATATTTTGATTGAATGTACCTTTTAATACCACCTGGCATTGCTGCTGCAAATTGTATGAATTTTTCTTTTTTATCTGCCTCATAACAGGTAAACACGGAAATTAAGGGTGAAATAAAATTAATTATACCTAGAAAATATAATACCATCATCTGTTTTTCTCTCATACCTACATCTGCATCCGAAGAACTTACTATAATTGCCCAAATAAGAAATGATGCTAATACTCCTATAATTACAAGTGCCATCGTGGTTACCTTATAATCCTTATAGATATATCCTCTCATACTAATACCCCCTTTTCTTCCTGCATATGTTTGTTGATATTCCACAAGATACAAGCATTCCAAAAGTCATTCCAATAGGAAGAAATATAGCTAGTCCTTTGACTAATTTATTAATCCATTTCACAACCTCTGAAATCAAAATACCTTGCTCTGTTATATAATTAAATACAGAGTATAAGACTATACATATTACTATAAATGCACATGAATTAAGTACCTGTGTTATTTTATATTCAAAAATATATATAATTGGCAATTCTACAAGAATCACAATTAATGATACGCAAAAAGCCGAAAGGGTTATACATACATCCTCCATTGCAAACTTAACATTTGCAATATTATATATGAATGGACAGGTACATAAGAATATGACAAGCTCTATGCCAAAAAATGTAAGGTAATATAAATATCTTCCTGATACATGCTGGAAATCGCTAATGGGAAGACTCATTCTTACCTTTTCAAAATTACCTTTTTTATCATCCGAAAAAGCTGTAGTTGTTATTGTAGTAAGATAGCCTATTAAACACGCACCAGCAAAATTTATCGCCTGTAAGCAGCTTCCAAGCTTTACATCAATAAAATCCTCATCAATAATCATTCTGATATTACCATAGCAAAGACTCAACACAATCAGTGCCATAAACCCCATAACTCCAATAGTACTAATTATAGTTATAATTATTCGTTTTCTTCCAGAAATGATATCCTTTAGAAACATTCCCTTCATACTGACTTCCCCTTTCCCAATACATAAAATACCATTATTTCCTCTAAATTAGTGTCCTCAACAAGAACATTGCTAAAATTATTTCTGATATAGCCCTTATCATTAATAAGTGCCTCTGAGCCAAACTGAGAATGTCTTATGCCTACAATATTTTCCTTTGGAAGTGTTGCTATTTCCTCGGCAGAGCCTTTCACAATTCCATGCTTCTCCAATATATTTATTCTTTCATCAGACAAAAGAATCCTTCCTTTGTCAATAAAAGTTATGTAATCTGCTATTCTTTCAAGGTCGCTGGTAATATGAGAGGACAATAAAATGGAATGGTCTTCATCCTGAACAAACTCCAGAAAGATATCCAAAATTTCATTTCTAACAATGGGATCTAGTCCACTAGTTGGTTCATCCATAATTAGAAGTCTCGCATGATGTGAAAGTGCAGTTGCTATCTGAAGTTTCATTTGCATTCCTCTAGAAAACTTCTCTATCTTTTTGTTCTTTGGAAGTCCGAAACTATTCAAGTATTTAAAATACTGTGTTTCGTCCCAATTCTTATATATATATCGTAGCATTACATTTATTTGTTTTGGTGTCATATTCTTATGAAAACCTATCTCATCAAATACAACTCCTATATCCTCTTTAGCTAGTAACTCTTCTTTTTTATAATCATAGCCAAGTAACTTAATTTCTCCTGAATCTATAGGCATAAAATGTAACATAGAGCGAATAGTAGTTGTTTTACCAGCTCCATTTTGTCCCACAAAGCCCATAATTGAACCTTTAGGAAAATTGAAAGTAACATCCTTTAAGGCAAAATCCTTATATTTTTTATTTAGATGTGATACCTCTATTGCATTTTGAACATCCATCTGTTCCATTAAATCTACCTCCCTAATAATTCCTCGTATAAAACGGCAAGGACACTATTTAGTTCTTCATAGGAAATGTCTGCTGCTATGGCATTCTTTACTGCTACCTCTAATGCCGACTCCATTTCCTTCCTACTTTGTTCCCTTATAAAATCTTGATTAGCTCCTTTTATAAAGCTTCCCTTTCCCACATATGATTCAATGAAGCCTTCCTGTTCTAACTCTTCATAAGCACGCTTGGTAGTTATCATACTTATTCTAAGCTCTTTTGCAAGAAAACGCATTGATGGAAGGGCGTCCCCCTCCTTAAGCTCACCCCTCATAATCATATCCTTAATCTGCTGAGTAATCTGCTCATATATAGGTTTCTTGTCTGAATTACTTATTATTATATTCATATTTCACCTCACAAAAATGTACACATTGTATATATATCATATATACAATGTGTACATTTGTCAATACCTATTAAAAACAACTTTTATTCTAATGCACTTTTAGCCTTTTTTCTCCTCATAAATCGCTCTTCTTTATTTCCTAATGCTCGTATACGTCCCTCTAGCAAAAGTTTTCTGCCTTCTTCATTTCTTGTATATACTAGGTCATATTTACCTATATAATGTCTCATACAGTCTGCAAATAACTGTGCATCCTCTTTATTTTTAGAAAATATATCTGGTACTACAAAAAAGCCATCTAATCTATGCCTTTTACTACGATTTACTAAGAGATAACGCTGATTATCTACTTCACTAAACATCTGTGATACACTATTAGCGAAATCTGCCTTTTCCTTGCCAGTACCTCCCAGAAGATAAACCACATGATAGATATTTTCTCTAGATTCTACAACTACCTTACAATTCTCACTAGACAATACGCCCTTTTCAAGCATAGCCTTTCTAACACCTTTACCGAATATCTTTAGACGTTTTAGTGGAGAGCCCATCATAAATACATTGCCAAGCAAATACATAAATGCCACTATAAGCACTATATTAACTACTACTCCAAATGCTCCTAATCCAAAGCCAAATCCTATAGAAATTAATATGTAGAACAACTGTATAGCCAATATTATGGACATGGCTTTTATTCTATCAAATAATCCCACAAAGGTAATAAGCCTGTCTGATATATCTACTTCGTCAGCTATCTCTATATTATCTAAGATAGTCAATGCTTTTTGCCAACGCGCCTTTATTCCCTCTCTTTTATTAGACAGTGCTAACATATGGCGATTAGTATTTTCCACATTTGACTTTGTAAATGGATACTTAATTGCTGATAGTCTATTTACACCATTTTCGATAGTATCTTCTTCGTAGTGTAGTCCCATAAAGTGTTCCATTCTTCTAGATAGCATTTTAAAGTCCTCACTATTAACATCTGTATTAATTTCTTTTCCTGATTTAGGTGGATTTACACATACAAGATGCCATATGTTGCTGGTTTTAGTGGGATTATTTTTGTCCACCCTAATAGCCCTGCCTCGCATCTGATTACTAAGCATAAATGAGCCTACAAAGCTGGCTAGTATCAAGGAATTTACACATGGTGCATCCCAACCTTCTCCAAGTAGGGATTTGGTTCCAACTAGAACCTGTATATATCCCTTAGTAAAAAGCTCTGTAACTGCTGCTGTAAGAAAATGTGTATTTCCTATAGCCTTCACACCTACATAGTCTTCTTCTGATAAGTTACCTACCCTTGAAAAAGAGATTTTCTCTGCTCCTACTAGGTTTATTAAATATTCCCTCGCTTCAGCAGGTATTATAACCATGGTTCCACATAGTACTCCTAAACGAAGTTTTACATTAACATTAGTTTTCTTAGTTTCCCTTCTAAGTATTTCAAAGAAAGGAAGAACTCCCATTTGATTTATATTTTCTTCATCATTGCCAAGATTTTTCTCACACTCTTTACGAATATAATCAGTAAGAAGCAATAATCTAAGCTCTCCACCCATGTTTTCATACTCATGGGCAACTATGTCCTTAATGCTTTCTATCTTACCCTTAGAATGTATGAGCATTTTCTCCATAGCTGTACTTGCTGCCATACATACCTTTTTCTTTTCTATAAGTCCTTGTGCCTTTAACTCATCAGTTATTTGTTCTCTAAATATTTTATCGCACATATAGGAATCTGTATCATCATATAAAAGGCCTTGCAAAAGTACCTCCATCCATTTTTCTTCCATAGTTGGTAGCTTCTTGGCTCCCAATAATTTCACCAATCTCTTTGGGTATGGTATTTCCTTTTCCTGTAGATAAATCAATATAGAAGATAGGTATGCAGGATTTTCTAACAGTAACTCATCTGATGAATCTCCAAGAAGCCCCTTATGACTTTTAATAACCTCTGCTAAAGCATTATCTTCCATAAGCTTCTTCAACATATTTTCACTGTTTTGCTTAAATTTATCTAACTCATTTTTCTCTTCTCTAGTAGGGTAATTAAATAACACATAGTCTTGATGAGGACATAAGCTACCCTCTTTTACTAGCTCTGGTATAGTGATTTCCTCATCTATTTCTCCACACATATCTATGTAGCGTTTCCACATAGCCGGAGTAGAATCATATGGCGGAGTAGCTGTTAAGGATATAATCTTAGCAGTTTCAAAGGATTTACGAAAATTCTCTAAGGCTTTCCACCATTCACTTCGTAGATGGTGACATTCATCAAGGCAAATAGTTCCTAGTCCCTCATCTGTCATGGTTTTAACCAATTCAAAATTAGAATAATCCACTTCCTCTTCTGGTATGGCAAAACTATCATCTGAATCTTCTTCTAATTCCTTCACATCATCTACTAACTTACCTGTATATTTTGTCATAGCACTGTGCAGAGCCTGATATGTAGCTACAGTAATCAACTTAGGGGTCTTTAGATTATTAGATATATAAGTTGATGCTTCTATGCCATCCTTTAAAAATCCTTCTTTAATTCTCTCTATCCATTGCTCTCTAATGGTAATAGATGGTGCAAGTATAAGGGCAGGTCTATCTATTCTACTTATAAGTTCTATGCCTAGAGTTGTTTTACCTGAGCCAGGTGCTGCAACAATATGTATTTTACCATCACTTAGATAATTATTAGCACGAAGTAAAACTCGTTTTTGATATGTTCTCCAATTTCCTTTAAATTCTAATATATTACTCATACTAATTCCTTTCCCCATAGAATATATTTATATACTCACTTTAAATTTCTTTCTAATAAGTATTTCTAATATCTGCAATATAACGCAACCTACACCATAGCAAATAATATCTTTTATATCAAATACTGAGAAACTTCCACCCCTGCGGCAAATACAAATATAATTATAGGTAGCCACTTACATTTCCCATCAATAATCATTCTAAGTAAGAAATATATCACTACCACAACTAATACATCACCTATGTATGGTCTAACAAAATTGTCATGAACAAATAATGCAATCAATATTTCTATTATCAAACATGTTATGAATCCACATGCATATTTTAATCTACTCTTCATATGACTTCTCACCTTATTTCAATTCCCATTGCTTCCTAGTTATATAATTTGTGTGACCTATTCTGGTTTCATTCATCAAAGGAACTAAAACATCATAACAAGTATGGTGATATACAAATCCTACTTTTTCCTGAACCCTTTTTGATTTAACATTTCCATCATAATAACCACACCATATTGTTGTCATTCCAAGTTCTTCAAAACCATGTCGAATAATCTCTTTTGCGGCTTCTGGCATATACCCTCTTCCCCAAAATGGTTTTCCAATCCAATATCCTAACTCACATTCATCATCTCTATCTGTCATATCTGTATGACCATTCATTTTAAGTTCAATAGCTCCAATGGCTTTATTGCTGCCTTTTTCGCATATTGCATAACATTCAGTTCCATTAAAAACATTTCTGATAATGTCTAGGCTTTCAGCTACATTTTTATGTGGTGGCCAGCCTGCAATTGGTCCAACATCTGGATCCTTAGCGTATTCATATAAACTATCTGCATCTTCCTTTGTCCACTTACGAAGTATTAATCTTTCTGTCTTTAATATCATTCCATCATC
>CAZOUU010000027.1:0-11621 GCA_964583045.1 uncultured Lachnospiraceae bacterium
CTGTTAATGAAGAGAATGCAGAGGAGAATCGTAAGATTGCTATAGTTAAATCGGCGATTAGTACTTTATCATTTTCAGAGTTAGAAGCTATTACACATATATTTGATGAGTTAGATGGTAGCGAGGGTATATTGGTTGCCAGCAAAATAGCCGATAGAGTAGGTATAACACGTTCGGTTATAGTTAATGCTCTTCGTAAGTTTGAGAGTGCAGGAGTAATAGAATCCAGATCCTCAGGAATGAAGGGCACATATATAAAGGTTCTTAATGATGTAGTATTTGATGAACTGAAGAAACTGGACAGATGACAATACAGATATCTAGAAAAGGATTTCTAGATAAGCACAAAAGGATTTGTGAGAGGGCTCATAAGTCCTTTTAGCGTGTTTATAGAAGATGAGATTTCTAGAATGGAGGTTATTATGATTAATTCAAACATTTACAACTATATTGATGTACTAGATAAAGCAGCAGATGCTGCTTATGCAAGAAATGAAGTGATTAATAACAATATTGCCAATGTAAATACTCCTAATTACAAGAGAAAAGATGTGGAGTTTGATACTATGTTAATGACTGCCTTAAGTGGTAGCGGTACATTGGATAAAAGAGTTGCTGAGATGAATGAACATCTTGAGGACTTTAACTCTAGAACCTACACGGATAATGGAAGCTTAACTTATACTAAGGATGGTAATAACGTAGATATTGATACTGAATCAGCGTATCTTGCTGAAAACCAGATTAGATATGAAGCCTTAGTAGATCAGATGTCACAAGAGTTTGGTAGATACAATATGGTATTGAACGGTTAATTGTAATAGGAGGTGCAAAAAGCTATGAGTATATTTAGTGGAATGAATGTTAGTGCTACAGGCATGACAGCTCAAAGAATGAGAATGGATGTTATATCTGAGAATATAGCTAATGTAAATACAACAAGAACAGAGGATGGAACTCCTTATAGAAGAAAAACAGTGGTATTTGAGGAGAAGAGTTCGGTTCCGTTTGATGATGTATTTCATAATCAAATGGAGAGTGCATATGAGCCTAATGGTGTTAGAGTGTCGCAGGTAACAGAAGATCCTTCAGAGCTTAGATTAGTATATGATCCTACTCATCCTGATGCTGATGAGAATGGCTATGTTAGTTATCCTAATGTGGACACGGTTACAGAAATGACTAATCTTATAGATTCCAGCAGAGCCTATGAAGCTTCAGCTACAGCATTTAATGCAAGCAAGAATATGGCTATGAAGGGCTTGGAATTATTACAGTAATTGAGAATAAATTAGACATGTAGATAAGGAGAAGGAATATGGCAGTTGCTAATGTAGGACAGGTACTAGATACTTCGTCATTACTTAATAGTATTGATTCAAATTCTAAGATAACAACAGATACAGATGGTGCATTTGATTCCTTGTTTTCGTCAGCAGTAAATATGTATAAGGAAGCGGGTTCGTTACAGAATAAAGCAGAAGAAGCAGAGATGAATTTTGCACTGGGATATTCTGACAGCACTCATGATTTAGCATTGGCACAGCAAAAGGCTAATATAGCATTGCAGTATACTGTAAAGGTTACAAATAAAGCATTGGACGCATATAAAGAATTAATGAATATGCAATTATAATAGTAATTCAGTGGGGATATGTAGATGAACGATAGGATTAAAGCTATTCTGACTCGTATATTAGAGTTTTGGAATAAGTACACAAGTAAACAAAAGACTATGATTATATCTATAGGTGCGGCTGTTATATTTATGATAGCTTTATTATTGTCTATTATTACTAGAACTAATTATGAGGTGCTTACAGCCTTTGAAACTACCAAAGAAACAGCAGAAGCAGCGGGATACTTAGATGATGCGGCTATAGTATATAAAACCTCAGATGATGGTCTTACTATAGAGGTAGATAAAAGCAAGGTAGCTGAGGCTAGATTAGTACTTGGAGAGAATGGTATGTCCGATAGCAGCAAAGCAGATTATTCTACTTTATTTGATAGCTCTATGACTACTACCGATGCAGAAAAGAAACTTAAGCAAAAGATATTTTTACAACAGGATATAGCAGATTCCCTAGAGACTATAGATGGTGTCAAGCAAGCTATTGTTGCCATAAATATACCAGAAGATACTAATTCTATATATAAGAATGAAGATCAGTCCTATGCTAGTATTATGCTTACTACCACTAGTGATTTTTCGGAGGATAGTGTAGAGAGTATAGCAAGCTTTGTATCTAATGAATTGGGATGCAATAATACAGATAATATTAGAATAGTAGACCAAAAGGGTCAATTGTTATTTTCGGGGAATACTGGTGGAGGTTCTTCCTCTACAGCTACATTGACTCTTAAGGAGCGCGTAGTAGATGATATGGAGTCTAGTATCCGTAGATTACTTATTAATTCAGGCATATATAATGATGCTGAAGTTATGGCTAATTTAGATATTAGTTTGGATGAAGAAGAAGTGTTAGATACTATGTATTATTCTAATGCAGATGATGATACAGGACCAAAGGACAGCCAGTATACTTATACCGCTGAAAATGTAGATGGAACAGGCGGAGTGGTAGGAACTGACTCTAATGGCGAGGAGATAACAGATTATAACTTAACAGATACAGGTGCCGGAAGCTCTAATGTAACAGTATATAGAGAGGAATACAGTACAAGCTCTACAGTTACTAATACTAAGAAGGCCATAGGTACAGTAGATCCTGGTAATTCTTCTGTAGCCATTATTCTTAGCCAGTATGTCACTTACGATGAAGCCAAGATGAAAGATAGTGGTGAATTAGATGGTACTACTTTTGATGAGTTTGAAGCTGCCAATGGTGAAAGAAAGGCTGTTGAAGTTACAGATGAAGTGTATAGTATAGTTGAGCAAGCAACGGGTATAAAGGCAAACAGTATACAGATACTTGCCTATCAGGTTCCAGTTTTTTATCCGGAAGAATCAGCATTTGCTTCTGGAACATTTTCTAATGTGCTTACTATTTTATTATTTGTTCTGATAGTAGGATTGTTAGTATTTGTTGTATTAAAGGGTATGAAACCAGTAGAAGTTACAGAGACAGAGCCGGAGTTATCGGTAGAAGCATTATTGGCTACAACCAAAGAGAATCAAAATCTGGATGATATAGAGTTTAGTGACAAATCTGCTACTAGACAACAGATTGAAAAGTTTGTGGATGAAAATCCAGAGGCTGTGGCATCGTTACTTAGAAACTGGCTTAATGACGAATGGGAGTGATAAAATATGACATCATATGGTGATGAGATAACAGGATTACAAAAAGCTGCCGTATTGCTTATATCACTAGGCCCAGAAAAGTCAGCTTTAGCATTTAAACATTTAAAAGAAGATGAGATAGAACAGCTTACCCTAGAGATAGCTAATACCAGAAGTGTTAGCCCAGAGGTGAAGGAACAGGTTATGGCTGAATTCTATGAAGTATGCTTGGCACAACAGTATATTGCCGAAGGTGGTATAGGTTATGCTAAAGAATTGCTTGATAAAGCTTTAGGAGAGGACAAGGCTCAAGATGTTATTGGTAGACTTACTGCATCATTACAGGTTAGACCCTTTGAGTTTGTTCGTAAGACAGATGCTTCTCAGCTACTTAACTTTATACAGGATGAACATCCACAGACTATCGCTCTTATATTAGCTTATTTACCATCTTCGCAATCAGCGGCTGTGATTAGTTCCTTGCCAGCTGAGAAACAGGCAGATGTAGCCAAACGTATAGCTGTGATGGATAGGACTAGTCCAGATGTAATTAAGGAAGTGGAGAAAGTATTAGAGAAGAAGTTATCTTCATTAGTAAATCAGGACTACACTATTGTTGGTGGTGTGGATTCTATAGTTAGTATACTTAATACTGTTGATAGAGGAACAGAGAAACACATCATGGAGACTTTAGAGATTGAAGAGCCAGAATTAGCTGATGAAATCAGACGTAAGATGTTTGTATTTGAGGATATTCTATCTCTTGATAATAGAGCTATTCAGACAGTTCTTAGAGAAGTTGATAATAATGAGCTTGCACTTGCCCTTAAGAATACAAATGAAGAGGTTCAAAAGATTATCTTTGATAACTTATCTTCGCGTCTTGCAAGTATGATTCAGGAAGATATGGAATATATGGGACCTGTACGTCTTAAGGATGTAGAGGATGCACAACAAAAAATTGTTAATATTATACGTAAATTAGAAGATTCCGGTGAGATTGTTATATCACGTGGCGGAGGTGACGAGATAATTGTCTAATTTGATAAAATCCAATTTCGTTTCCTTTGCGAATAACGATACATTGGTGGTTGATGCTAATAATAATAGAATAATTAGAGAGATAGATGCAGCCAGAGTACAGGAAAATGATTTGCAGAAAGATATATATGAGGATATAGAGGATTTACAGATAGAAGATATATTAAATGAAGATCCCGGTGCCTTATTAACAGCTGATAGATCAAAAGAAGAGGATGAATTTACAGCTAATTTTGGTGACTATGTAGAAGAAGTGACTGATAGTAATATATCTACTATTACCAAAGAGGATGTAGAGGCATATATGGAGGAAGCTAAAGAAAAAGCAGACACTATGTATGAGGATGCTAAAAACAGAGGCTATAGTGATGGATACGATAAAGGAGTGGCCGTTGGTAAGGCAGAGTATGAAGAAATGAAGGTAGCCCTAGAGGCTGAAATTAATAAAGCTAGAGAAAATTTGCTTCTAGATAGAGAACAGATGATAACTGATTTAGAACCTAGGTTTGTAGATATAGCGTGTGAACTAATGAAGAAGCTAACGAGTATTGCTCTAGAGGAAGATAAAAATATATTGATTTATCTTATGAATAATGCTGTTAAAGAGATTGAAGGAAGCAAGAAATTTACATTTAGAGTAGCTGATGCAGATTATGAATATGTTGAGGAACATAAAGTTGATATATATGGATACAAAAATCCTAATATAGAATTTGAGTTTTTTTCTGATTCAAAGCTGGTAAAGGGACAATGTGTTATAGAGACTGACAATGGCATAATTGATTGTAGTTTAGATGTACAGCTAGATAATATAATCAGAGCTATGAAATTATTGTCAAGAGCATAGGTGGTAAGGTATATTGAGCGGTATTAATATTGATAAGTACAATGCTTTATTAAATACTAATTTCATAAAAGAACTAGGCAAGGTGTCAAAGGTAGTTGGTTTAACTGTAGAAGCTATAGGACCTAGAGCCAGACTAAATGATTTGTGTACTATTACGTCTAAGGATGGAGCATATCAGGTGTTGGCTGAGGTAGTAGGTTTTAGGGATAACCGTATTCTTTTGATGCCTTTTGATCATATTGAAGGTATAGGTCTTGGTGCTATTGTAGAAAATACAGGGAAGCCCTTAAAGGTACCAGTAGGTGAAGAATTATTAGGTAAGGCATTAGATGGATTAGGAAGGCCACTAGATGGAAGTGTATTAACTACGGAGGACAGTTATCCAATAGAAGCGCAGCCGCCGGATCCTTTATCGCGCAAGATCATAGACGAGGTATTGCCATTAGGAGTTAAGGCAGTAGATGGGTTGATGACAGTAGGCAAGGGACAAAGAATAGGAATATTTGCCGGAAGTGGTGTAGGTAAAAGTACATTGTTAGGTATGTTTGCCAGAAATACAAAGGCGGATATAAATGTCATAGCCCTAATTGGAGAGCGTGGAAGAGAAGTTGGAGAATTTATAGAGAGAGATTTAGGTGAAGAAGGTATTAAACGTTCGGTTTTGGTTATAGCTACCTCGGATAAACCAGCACTTATTAGAAATAAAGCTGCTAAGACAGCTACAGCTATAGCAGAGTATTTTAGAGACCAGGGTAAAAATGTATTACTTATGATGGACTCTTTAACACGTTTTGCTATGGCTCAAAGAGAGATAGGCTTAGCCTCGGGTGAGCCACCAGTTACAAGAGGATATCCGCCTTCGGTTTATTCAGAATTACCTAAGGTGCTAGAACGAGCTGGAAACTCTAAACAGGGTTCCATTACAGGCTTATACACAGTATTAGTTGATGGTGATGATTTTAATGAGCCCATAACAGATGCTGCAAGAGGTATATTAGATGGACACATTATACTATCTAGAAAGCTAGGTCATAGAAATCATTATCCAGCCATAGATGTATTACAGAGTATATCTAGATGTATGTCGCAGATAGCTACGATAGAACATAAAGAAGTATCGGGTAAGTTAAAAAATGTGCTAGCGGTATATAATGAAGCAGAGGATTTAATTAATATAGGAGCCTATAAAAGTGGTTCTAATAAGGAGATAGATTATGCAGTAAGCAAGATAAATGCCGTAAATGATTTCCTTATGCAGCAGGTGGATGAAAAATATGATTTTGATCAGGAGATTAAACTTCTAGAAGAGATATTTGATTAAGAATTTCCTATATGTTTGATTTGAAATGAGGTAGGGATATGGCTAAATTTACGTATCGTATGCAAAATATACTAGATATAAAATACAAATTGGAAAATCAGGCAAAGCAAGAGTATCAAGAGGTGGCTAGCCGACTAAGAGAAGCCGAGAAGACTTTGGAAGAGCTGGAGATAAAAAGAGAAGCCTATATAGTGCACTACAGAGAATTAACAGCTAATGCCTTAGACATAAAGGAAATTGGGCATGCTAAGGAAGCTATAGATATAATGAAATTATATATAGTTAATCAAAAAAATGTAATTAGGACAATAGAATTTGAACTTGAACAGGCTAGAAATAAGCTTAGAGATGTGATGCAGGATAGAAAAGTGCATGAAAAGCTAAAGGAAAATGAATTTGAGGAATTTTTAGTGGAACTAAATAAAGAAGAGCTAAAAGAGATAGATGAAGTAGTAAGTTATCAGTATAACAACGTAGATGGTGAGGTGTAATTATGGCAAAGAAAAATAAAAATGAAGCTGTAGATGGAGAAGAAAAGGGAGGCAGTAAGCTGCTATCTGCGATTATAGTTATGCTTATAATACTAGTTTGGTTAGTAATACTATGTATTTTGGTTAAATTTGATGTGGGAAATTTTGGCTCAAAGGTGCTAAGACCAGTACTAAAGGATGTTCCTGTAATTAATAAGATATTGCCATCCGCATCAGAGGATGAGCTAGTAGGAGAGTCGGATTACAATTATTCAACTCTAAGTCAGGCATTAGCCAGAATAAAGGAATTAGAAACAGAAAATGTGAATTATGCTACGCAGGTAGAAGAACTTAATACTACGGTTAGCGATCAAAGCTCAGAAATAGAGCGACTTAAGGTATTTGAAGACAACCAAACAGCATTTCAGCAGAGTAAAGATAATTTTTATAATGAAATAGTCTATGGAGAAAACGCTCCAAGTGCCGATACATATATTGAGTGGTATAATCAGATTGACCAAGAAAGTGCTGAACGTATATATTCAGAGATAATGGAGAATAAAAAAGCAAACTCAGAGATTACAGAATTAGCTAAGAGCTATGCTGCTATGAAACCAGCGCAGGCGGCGGATATACTAGAAAAGATGGACAATGATTTGGATACAGTGGCAAGCATACTTAATAGTATGTCAGCCGAAGATCGAGGAGATATATTAGGAAGTATGAATGCTCAGTTTGCAGCAAGTGTAACTAAGAAATTGCTGCCATAGCATTTATCAAGATGTTTTTGTCTTATAGACATTTACATATATAATTTTATGAAAGGAGGAGAGTATATGGTAGTAGCTCAGACAACAGGTTTTGATAGTGTGTTATCTGTTGGTAATGCTAATGCTACAAAGAATACTAATAGCAAGACTAAATCTCAAGATGATAGCGATTTTGGAAGTTTACTAAATCTTAAGGCAACTAGTAATATAGATGCTTCAGGAAATAAGAGTCTAACAGTGAAAAATAGAACATCATCAGTAGACGGAGTAAAGGGTTCATCAGAATCGACCAATGACACAGCAAAGGCTGCAAGCAAGGTGGATAATAGTAAAGATACTATAAAAGATGATAAGAATATATCTAAGGATGATACTTCTACGGCTAGAGAGGCAGCTGCTGATAAAAAAGTATCAGACACTACAGATAAGAATAAATCTATGGATATAGAGGATAAGGATACAGATATTTCTAAGCTAGAAGATATTGTAAATAGTGATTCGTTTAAGGATGCTATTAATGAACTTAAATCAACAATTATGGACATGCTAGATATTGATGAAGAACAATTAGAAAACTTGCTAAGTAGTATGGGAATTAATATTTCCAGTTTATTAGAGCCAGAACAGCTAAAGAATTTTGTGCTACAGGCAACAAACAGTACACCGGTTGATTTGGTAACCAATGAAGGCTTAAGCAATCTGCTAAAGAGTGTAACCAGTGCAGTAGAGGATATTAAAGGTAAGCTGCCAGAAGAAGATGTTCAGATGGTTATAGAAAAAGGCAATGTAGTTAAGGATATGTTAGGTGAGCCTAATACGCTTAAGAACAGTAAGCCTATAACGCAGGACATAGTTGTAGAAGATAAGAATTTAGCAAAAGCCAATACGTCTAAGATTAAGGTGAGTGTGGAAGATAGTAGAGCTTCATCTACAGACTCACAAATAGATCATAAAGCAGCTAATACTTATTCTGAACAGGATATAGCTAATACTGTAGTTAATAATATTAAAGACGCAGTTACAAATGTAGATAAATTTACTACAAAGATATCGGCAAGTGAAGTTAATACAGCAGATATAATTAGCCAGATAGTAGAGCAGGTTAAGGTATCCATTAAATCAGACAGCAGTACTATGGAATTGCAATTATATCCAGAACATCTAGGTAAATTACAGATTAGCTTAGCATCCAAGGGTGGTATAGTAACAGCATCTATAGTAGCAGAAAATGAATTGGCAAAAGCAGCTATAGAAAACAGCATTAACACATTAAAAGAGTCCTTTGTTAATCAGGATATTAAAGTAGAAGCGGTTGAAGTATCAGTATCAACAGCAGCCTTTAGTCAGAATCAGGATAGACAGACAGGTGAGTCACAAGAAGGAAGACAGGGTGGCAAAAGAAGAATTAATCTTGGAGATCTATTAGAGGATGAAGAACTATCAGAAGAGGAAGAATTAGAGCTTCAGATGATGAAGGAAGAAGGAAGAAGCGTAAGCTATCAAGTATAAGGAGGTATAAAGATATGGCAGTAGGAGGAATAGATACATCAGGTGCAGCAGCAGCTACATCTAAGGCAGCTACAAAATCCAATACAACAGATTCGTTAGATAAGGATGCATTTTTACAATTATTAGTTACTCAGATGCAAAACCAAGATCCGTTAAGTCCATCAGATAATACAGAGTATATGTCACAACTTGCTCAGTTCTCATCTCTAGAGGCTATGAATAATCTGAATTCTAATACAACTAATAATCAGGCGATGAATCTTGCAGGTAGATATGTAATTATGAACACCACAGATTCAGCAGGTAATACTTCACAAGTTAGTGGGTTAGTTGATTATGTAACCATAGCAGATGGAAAGGCAAAATTATCTATATCAGGTACATATTATTCTATTGATGATTTAGATTCAGTAGTTAGCTTGGATTATTTAGAGTATTTATCAAAACAGAATGGTGATTCGGATGGTAAAACTGATAAGACCGATGATAAAACTGATAAGACAGATAGTACAACGGGTAATGAGTCAGAGAAATAACAGCTACTTAAAATATAGTTTTTGAATAGTAGGGAGTGATGATTATGAATGGTATAGGAAATCCTATATATTCCTTAGAACAAGCTGCAGATCAGTTTCTTGCTAATAGTAAAAGTAGTCAAAGTACTTACAATAAAGAAGGTTTATCATTTGAAGATATATTTGAAGAAAAGACATTAGAGAATTCTAATGATGCAAAGGTTACATTTTCCAAACATGCTTATGACAGGTTGGAAAGTAGAAATATTAATCTTACAACAGAACAAGTGGATAGACTAAATCAAGGAATAAAAGCTGCAAGAGAGAAGAATATTAATGAATCTCTTGTGATGATGGATAATTTAGCGTTTATTGTAAGTGTTGATAATAATACAGTAATAACAGCACTTGATCAGAAAAGCAAAGATAGTAACATATTTACAAACATTGACGGAGCCGTAATTATATAGCTGGACCTTTGGAGGCTATTTACTCTTGAATGACAGATAGAGTATGTATACGGACAAAATTTAGGAGGTCGATTATTATGATGAGATCATTATATTCTGGTGTGGCTGGACTAAAAACACATCAGACAAAGATGGATGTTATAGGTAACAACATAGCAAATGTTAATACAGTCGGATTTAAAGCAAGCTCAGTACTATTTAAGGATGTATTGTATCAAACAACACAAGCAGCTACAGGAGCTAACGCTGAAACAGGCACAGGTGGTACAAATGCAATGCAAATAGGTCTTGGTAGTTCGGTAGCAACGGTATCTACAAATATTACAAATCCAGGATCTGCACAAAGTACAAATAATCCATATGACTTAATGCTAAACTCAGATTCATTTTTTATTGTTAGTAGAGATGGAACAAATTATTTTACAAAGGTTGGTTCTTTTAAAACAGATAATGCGGGAAATCTTGTTACAAGTTCAGGTGACTTGGTTATGGGATGGCAGGTGGATCCTGATGATCCTTCTCAAATCAGAAAAGACACAGTATCTTCTCTTAAGGTAGAATCAGCTGATAACAAGTATTCGGCACCGGTTATGACTACTAAGACATATTTAACAGGTAACATTGATAAGAAGGATCCGGCATTAGCTACTACAGATGGAGTGGTTCAAACAGTTAATATATTTGATAATTTAGGCTACAGCTATACAGCTAAGATTAAAATAACACAGGATGCTACAGATACTAGCAAGTATTATGCAAGTCTTGATTCTATAAAGGATGGAAATAATGTAGATATAATTGCAAGTGGTGATTATACAGCCAGTTTTGGTGCTGATCCAGCGGTTTTAACATTTAATCCAGATACAGGTGAGTTTGTAGGTGCTGATGGTGGTTCTAGCATAAAGCTTGCTATTACTCCAGCAACAGGAAGCACAGCGGGAGATGTATTTAAAACAGATGAATCTCCTAGCATAGATGTAGATTTTTCAAATGTACAAAACTATGCAGGAAATGGTACCTCATCTGTTACATGGAAACGTGGTGGAGTGGATTCCCTAGGAGCTGGTTGTACCAAAGGTACATTGGCTGATGTAAGTATAAAAACAGATGGTAAAATATATGGTGTCTATAACAATGGTATGACTAAACTATTAGGTCAGATTGCTGTTGCAGGATTTACTAATCCGGCTGGTCTTGAATCTATTGGCGGTGGATTATATAAGGAAACACAGAGTTCGGGAGAGTTCGATGGTATTGGACAAGAAGTTACTGCTGGTGGTGGTAAGATGACACAAGGTGTTTTGGAAATGTCAAATGTAGATTTATCAGCAGAATTTACAGATATGATTGTTACTCAAAGAGGCTTCCAGGCCAACTCAAGAATCATCACTGTATCAGATACAATGTTGGAAGAGTTAATAAATCTTAAGA
>CAZOUU010000028.1:0-1479 GCA_964583045.1 uncultured Lachnospiraceae bacterium
TGCTACTATGCTGTTTCCCTTTACTTCTATACTGTTATAGTTATTATACATCTGTATAACAACTCCTCTATATCCATCATCAGCCACTAACAAATTACTGCCATTACCTAGTATAAAATAATCTTCTCGCTCTAGGTTACATATTTTAATAATCTTGCTAAGCTCTGTTATATCTTGTGGCTTTACATATATATCCGCATTTCCACCTATTTTAAATGTGGTATGCTTACACATAGGTTCATCAGTAAATATATTATCCGAATGTACTACCTCTTCAATTACCTCAAGCACTATCTTATTCATATTCTACCTCATAATTAAAATTATATTAGGTCACTATCTTTTTTATAATACAATATACTTTTGCTTATTACAATGTTAAATATAATTAAAAAAAATGGGAAGAAGTTCTTCACATTAGTCTTTTTACACAATTTACAGGACTTTATATGCTAGTATCACATACAAAAGCCCCGTGGTTTATAATATATAATTAATCTAATACTGCCTTTGCTCCACCATATATACCTGCATCATTTCCTAAGGTAGCTAATTTAAATTTTGCATCCTTACATGCATGGAATGCATATTCTTGATAATATTTAGCTGTTATATCTATAAGCGTTTGTCCAGCTTTAGATACTCCACCTCCAATTACAAATACTTCTGTATCTACTACACAAGCTACCTGTGCTAAAGCTCTTCCAAGACATCTGCCATGATCTTCAACTAAATCTATAGCTAGTTCATCACCATTTTGGGCAGCATCAAACACTTCCTTCGCTGATATGTGTTGAACTGTTCTAAGCTTTGACGGTATAGTTGTGTTGTTAAGAGCATTTTTAGCTGCTCTTACTAATCCAGTTGCAGATGCATATTGTTCTAAGCATCCCTTTCTTCCACAGCCACAGGTTTCTTTTTCTTCTGTATTTACTTGTATATGACCAATCTCGCCTCCAGCACCATTTACGCCACTAAGCATCTTACCATTAATTATTATTCCACCGCCTACGCCTGTTCCTAGAGTAACCATGATGATATTGTCAAAACCTTTTCCACCACCTTGCCACATCTCACCAAGTGCTGCCATATTAGCATCATTACCAGCCTTTACAGGTAAGTCAATTAGTCTACTTAATTCTTCTGCTACATTAAATATACCCCAGCCCAGATTAACACATTTAACAACTGTTCCATCTTCTCTTACAGGTCCTGGTACACCCATTCCAGTTCCTACGATTTCTGATTTATCTATATTCTTTTCAGCAATCTTAGTATTAATGCTATCAGCTATATCTGGTAATATATACATACCACCCTCATCTTTTCTGGTTGGTATCTCCCACTTGTCTAAAAGCTGGCCCTCTGTAGAAAATATACCAAGCTTAACTGTAGTTCCTCCTAAATCAACTCCAAATACATACTTTTTCATATTAATAATCCTCCTAATAATATATATACTCTCACATATAAAAACCT
>CAZOUU010000028.1:1489-11513 GCA_964583045.1 uncultured Lachnospiraceae bacterium
GTAAAAATTACAACCGCTTGCTTCTTATCTGCAGCTAATCTGTCTTCAACATGTTGTTAGTGACTCTATTATATAGTTCCTGAGCAGCATTATAACCCATTTTTTTCTGCCTGTGGTTAACGGCTGCTGACTCCACTATAATAGCTAGGTTTCTACCTGGTCTAATAGGTATAGCATGACTCACTACCTTATTACCTAGGAATTCTGTGTATTGTTCTTCTAATCCTAGTCTATCGTACTCTGCTTCTTTATTCCAATCCTCTAGCTTTATAACTAAATCAATGGATTGTGTCATCTTAACACATTCTACACCGAATAGAGTCTTTACATCTATAATTCCTATACCTCTTAGCTCTATAAAATGTCTAGTTATATCTGGTGCTGTTCCAACCAAGGTGTCATCACTTACCTTTTTTATCTCTACCACATCATCAGATACTAGTCTATGTCCTCTTTTTATTAATTCTAGAGCTGCTTCACTCTTACCTATACCACTCTCACCCATTATCAGTACACCTTCACCATATACATCTACTAACACTGCGTGGATAGATATTCTAGGTGCTAGCTCTACATGTAACCATCTAACTACTTCATGTACAAATGATGACGTGGTCTTATCACACGTAAATACTGGTACACCATATTCCTTAGCTATATCCAATATAAATTGTTGTGGTTGAAGATTTCTACAAAATACCAAGCAAGGAATTTTACTCTCAAATAGCTTAGTAAATATCTTAATATTTTCTTCCTCTGTATGCATACTCGATATATATGCATGCTCAACATTTCCTATAATCTGTACTCTTGCAGAATCAAAATGTTCAAAAAAACCCGCCAATTGAACTGCTGGTCTATTTACATCTGGGTCAGAAATCAATATCTCATCTGTATTAATCTCTGGGAGAAGATTGTTTAGTTCCATTTTTTCTACTAACTTTGTTAAGGCAACTGTATACATATTTATCTCCTTTACTGTGCCGAGCTTTATGCCCGTAATTAAAATTATTTTACCATATAGCCCTATATAATTCTAGTTAAAAAAACTGTATATATTTACGGCAGTTTTCTCGGTTATACCCTCTACCTCCATCAGATCCTCCACAGATGCATTTTTTATCTTTTTTATATCCTTAAAATGCTTCATTAAAGCCTTTCTTCTAGCTGGTCCTATACCTTCTATATCATCTAACACCGATTTAACCTGTGCCTGTCCCCTTAATAATTTGTGATAGGTAATGGCAAATCTATGAGCCTCATCCTGAATTCTGGTTACAAGCGCAAAGGCTTCATTATTCTTTGGAAACATTATCTCCTCATTATTATAGTACAGCCCTCTGGTCCTATGATTATCATCTTTAACCATACCACATACTGGTATATCAATTTTTAGTGTCTCTAGTACCCTAAGTGCTACATTTACTTGACCCTTTCCTCCATCCATCATAATTATATCCGGATATACATTAAATCTCTCATCAGTAAACCTTCTAGTTAACACTTCCTCCATACTCTTATAATCATCTGGACCCGCTACAGTTCTTAGCTTAAATTTTCTATAATCATTTCTTTTAGCCTTTCCGTTTTCAAATACTACCATAGAGGCAACACTTTGATAACCACTAGTATTGGATATATCAAAGGCTTCCATACGATTTGCCCTTTCTATGTCTAATAGATTTGCTATCTCGGCTACCGCTCCCTGAGTTCTTGCCTCTTCCTTTTTTAGCTTCTCAATATCTTTTTCTAAGACCATCTTAGCATTATCCTTAGCTAGCATAAGCAGATTCTTTTTGTCACCCTTTTGAGGCACTACAATACTTACCTTATTACCTCTTCTAGTACTTAACCATTCCTCTATTAAACCCATATCATAAAACTCTTCTTCTATAATAATCTGCTTTGGTATATATGGAGTTCCTGTATAATATTGTTTCACAAAATTCTCTACCACATTTTTATTACTTTCTTCGCTTATATTTGCCATATGGAAATGATCTCTGCCTAGCAATTTACCATTTCTAATGTAAAATAAAGCAACTACTCCTTCATCTCCATCTGCCGCCATAGCTATTACATCTCTATCCTCATCATCTACATAAGTAATTTTTTGCTTATCTGTAACATGCCTTATACTACTTATTAAATCTCTATATTTGGCAGCCTCTTCAAAATCTAGTTCCTCCGATGCCTTCTTCATCTTTGCTTCAATTTCTTTTATTGTATCTTTATAATTGCCATGTAAAAATGCAATTACTGCATCTACATTTTTTCTATAATCCTCTGTTGATATATAATTCTCACATGGTGCATCGCACTGATGTATTTGATAATAAAGGCAAGGTCTCTCTTTGCCTATATCTCGAGGAAGCTTCTTATTACAATTCCTTATCTTATATAGCTTTCTAAGCAATTCGATTGTATCATTAACTGCATATCCACTGGTATATGGTCCAAAATATTTGGACTTATTTCGCTTTACCTGTCTAACCTTCATTATACGTGGATATTCCTCTTCAGTGGTAATTCTTATATATGGATAGGTTTTATCATCCTTTAGCATAGTGTTATATTTGGGACTATGCTCTTTTATAAGGTTATTCTCTAAAACCAATGCCTCTAATTCAGAATCAGTAACTATATATTCAAACCATGCTATATTTGATACCATCTTCTCTATCTTTGCTGTTCTGGTTCTACTACCCTGAAAATATTGTCTCACCCTATTCTTAAGACTTATAGCCTTACCTACATATATAATCTGATCTCTATTATTATGCATTAAATATACTCCTGGTTTTCCAGGTAATTTTTTTAATTCTTCTTGTATATCAAACATACACACACCTCATTACACAATATTCTAATCTATTCATCACAATTTTACATATGTCGTCCTTAAGTGATATAATTATATCATATAACGCATAGAAAGGACTGATTATATGACTACACACATTAAAAATTTTCAAATTATATCTCTTATACTTAACCTATCTATTTTTATTATGAAAATCGTAGGTTTATCTATAAGCATATCTAACCACGGCTTATCACTATTCCAGTTTTATACAGAGGACAGCAATCTATTTGCTATGATTGTAGCTGGCATATATTCTATATTTATTATAATCAACTTAAAGAATAATACCAACACCCTTCCTGCATGGCTAAAATCAATTAAGTACATGTCCGTAGGCTGTCTTACAGTTACATTTGTAGTAGTTATTTTTGTACTCGCCCCTATGGCTGGCGATAACGGTTATAGACTTATGCTATTTAGCAATTCTATGCTATATCATCATTTTCTTTGCCCTATTGTAGCTTTCTTATCCTTTGCTATTTTTGAATCAACTACGCCCTTAAAGAAAATATATACTATATATACACTTATTCCTACATTTTTATATGCTAGTATTGCTATTATATTAAATGTAACCAGGGTATTAACCGGTCCTTATCCTTCTTAAGAGTATATGAACAGCCTATATATATGTCAATACTATGGTGTATCATCATCCTAGGGACTGCCTTTATACTTGCCATTATTATTAGAAGAATACATAATGCCATCTTCAAAAAATTATCCATTGTCTGTTAGTACATAGATTTCCTTAGATAAAACGACCTCCCATAAGCTATTAAAATGCTTATAGGAGGTCATATAATTATCTAGCAATATATTATTTATCTTCTGTGCTATTTTCTATATCTTCAGTTACATCATTATCCGCTACTAAATCTATAGTCTTCCCTTTGTCTGTATCGTCTTGCGCCTTTGACTCTGTAACGGCTGCCATCTTTGCTGCTTCCAAAGCAGCACTTCTTCTGTCTGCTGGTTCACGAAGCTCTATACCTGTATACTCCTTATAGATATCTCTAAACTCCTTACCAGTTATAGTTTCTTTCTCAATCAAGTGAGTAGCTATCTTATCTAACACTGATTCGTTCTTCTTAAGAAGCTTATATGCCTTATTATAAGCCTTCTTTATCATGTCGCTAACCAATGTATCTATCTTAGTTGCAGTCTTATCAGAGCAATTAAGAGCAGGTGTTCCATCAAGATATCTATTCTGAACAGATTCTAAGCTTACCATTCCAAACTCCTCAGACATACCATAGATAGTAACCATGGATCTTGCCATTTTAGTAGCTTGCTCTATATCATTAGAGGCTCCTGTAGATACCGTATCAAACTTAAGTGCTTCAGCGGCTCTACCACCTACAAATGTAACTAAATCTGCTTCCATCTCTGCTTGTGTACTTAGATATTTCTCTTCCTCTGGTGTCTGCCATACATAACCCAGCGAACCCATAGTTCTAGGAACAATAGTAATCTTTTGTACTGGCTCTGTGTTCTTTTGCAATGCACTTAATAATGCATGTCCTACTTCATGGTAAGCAACCATAGTCTTCTCACGTTCACTAAGAATTCTATCTTTTTTCTCCTTACCTGCAAATACTACCTCAACAGACTCAAACAAATCATCCTGGCATACATATTCTCGTTTATTCTTAACTGCAAGAATAGCTGCTTCATTAATTATATTAGCTATATCAGCTCCAACAGCTCCTGATGTAGCCATAGCAAGTTCTTCAAAATCTACAGTCTCATCAATTTTTACATCTTTGGCGTGAACCTTAAAAGTCTCTAATCTACCTAGATAATCGGGTTTTTCCACTATAACCCTTCGGTCAAATCGACCCGGTCTCAATAATGCCTGATCTAACACTTCTGGTCTATTGGTAGCCGCCAATATAACTATACCCTTTGATGTATCAAATCCATCCATCTCTGACAACAATTGATTAAGCGTCTGTTCTCTCTCTGAATCTCCACCATATCTATTATCACGGCTCTTACCTATAGCATCTATCTCATCTATAAATACTATACATGGTGCCATAGCCTCTGCCTGCTTAAACAAATCTCTTACTCTGGAGGCTCCCAGACCCACATACATCTCCACAAAATCAGAACCTGCTAGTGAAAAGAACGGAACACTCGCCTCACCAGCAACTGCTTTTGCAAGCAATGTCTTACCTGTTCCCGGAGGTCCAACTAGCAATGCACCCTTAGGCAGCTTGGCTCCAATAGCTAGATATTTCTTAGGATTATGCAAGAAATCAACCATCTCTGTTAAGGATTCTTTAGACTCTTCTTGTCCAGCTACATCTGCAAATGTAACTCCTGTCTTTTTCTCCACATACACCTTAGCATTACTCTTACCAATGCCACCCATCATACCGCCACTTTTCTTAAGAAATCTAACAAATAGCACTACGCCTAGATATACCACTGCAAACATAACCAGATAATATATAATGGTATTTAATATAGCACCGCCACTCTCATCCATACCTTTGAACTTGACTCCTGCCTTATCTAGGCGGTTAACCAAATCATCATCTGAAACTCTTACTACATAATAACTAATATTGTCATTAAGGGAATCTTCCTGTTTTTTTGGTATTATGGTAATTCTATTACTAGTTATCTCTATCGATTTAATAGATTTATCCTCTACCATATCTAAAAATTCACTGTACTCAATCTCTGTTTGAGTTCCACTGGCAAATTTAGTGTATAGTTTGAAAAATACAAATGTAAGTAAAATTGCAATAAACATCATAAACAAGGTTGATTTAAATGACGGACCCTTGTTATTGGAATTATTATTACTATCACTATTATTTTTATTACTATTAGTATTGTTTTGCTCCAACTACTTATCCTCCTTATAAAATCTATTCTTCATTATACTTACAATTGTAAAATTAATCAACCAAACAAAATATAAAGTTTCTATTAATTTATATGATTTTTCCAAAAAATTCAGTTGTTCTTCTTATCTTAACCATTAATTCTTCAAACATTTCTGGAGTTAAGGACTGTGGTCCATCACATAATGCCTTCTCTGGATTATTATGAACCTCTATCATTAAACCATCTGCCCCTGCTGCTATAGCTGCCATTACAAGAGGCTCTACCATCCACCTAATTCCAGCCGCATGACTAGGATCTATAACTACTGGTAGATGTGTCATCTTCTTTAACATAGGTATAGCTGATATATCTAAAGTATTTCTCATAGAGGTCTCAAAGGTTCTAATACCCCTTTCACATAGGATAACATTTTCATTTCCACCTGCCATAATATATTCTGCACTCATAATCAACTCTTCTAAAGTATTAGCCAAGCCTCGCTTTAGTAAAATAGGCTTATTTACTTTACCTAATTCCTTAAGCAGTTCAAAATTCTGCATATTTCTTGCGCCTACTTGAATTACGTCTACATCTTTAAACATACCTATATGCTCTGTATTCATTATCTCTGTTACCACTGGCATACCTGTTTCTTTTCCTGCTCCTAATAGTAAATCTAATCCATCCTCATGAAGTCCCTGAAAAGAGTATGGGGAAGTTCTAGGTTTAAATGCACCACCACGAAGCAATGTGGCACCTGCCTTTTTTACATCTGCTGCTACCTCTGTTATCTGCTCGGCAGTTTCTATAGAACACGGACCTGCTATAACCTGAAAATGTCCTCCACCTATCTTTCTTCCACAGATATCCACCACCGTATCCCCTGGATGCATTTTCCTATTAGCCTTTTTATAAGCCTCTTGGATTCTCTTTACCTGTTCCACTGCCGGATTAGCTAATAGGGTATCTGTGTTCAGCTTAGAAGTATCACCTATAACCCCCATAATAGTAGTAGATACACCACTAGACATATTAGTATCAAAGCCTTGCTCCTCTAATCTACTTTTTAAGTCTTCAATTTGATTTTTGTTTGCTTCCTCTTTAAAAATAATTATCATAATAATCTCTCCTTCATACATATGTTTTATACCCTTGGAATTAAAAAAGACCAATACTCGTTACAACGAATATTGGTCTAGGTCTTCTATACTATAGTACATTATTATGACTTAACTCTCCAATTCATCGTAACGCAATATACCGGCGCAATAATATAAGCTCCAGTAATAGTTAAATGAATATGAAGTTGTCATATGCTTAGATAATGTATTCATAATGAACTCCTTTAGGTCTCTTTACATATATAATATAATAGCTTTTTTTCAATGTCAATCTTTTTTACTTTAAAGTTTTAAAGTGATGCATTGTACCTCCACTAAAACAAGTAATTTATTAAGGTGTTTCTCCCGTTTTTCCTAACTTTTATAGGTTGACTTATATTTTCTGCTAATCTATAATTATTAAATATTATGCATTTTTGCATCACAACAATACTACAGTAAATTAAGTATATATCCCTTAATTTAACTTATACAGAGGAAAACAATATGTCAGTTAAATATGTATTTGTAACCGGCGGTGTTGTTTCTGGTCTTGGCAAAGGTATTACTGCCGCATCACTTGGAAGACTACTTAAGTGTAGAGGTTACAAAATAACTTGTCAGAAGTTTGATCCATATATTAACATCGATCCAGGAACAATGAACCCAATACAGCATGGTGAAGTATTCGTTACCGATGATGGCGCTGAAACAGACCTAGATCTTGGTCATTATGAACGTTTTATCGACGAAGCACTTAATAAAAATTCTAATGTAACTACTGGTAAAGTATATTGGAGTATACTACAGAAGGAACGTCGTGGAGATTTCGGAGGACATACCGTTCAGGTTATTCCTCATATTACTAACGAAATTCAGAGTAAATTTTACAGAAATTCAGAAAGCAAAGAACAAGAAGTAGCTATCATAGAGGTTGGTGGTACCGTAGGTGATATAGAGAGCCAGCCATTTTTAGAAGCTATCCGTCAATTTCAACATACAGTAGGACATGACAATTGCATTATGATACATGTAACTCTTATCCCATACTTAAAATCCTCTGGAGAATTAAAGACTAAGCCAACTCAGGCTAGTGTTAAGAATCTACAGAGTCTTGGTATACAGCCAGATATCCTAGTATGTCGTTCAGACTATCCACTAGACGCAGGCATAAAGGAAAAGATTGGTCTATTTTGTAATGTGCCAAGTTCATGCGTTATACAAAACCTAGACGTAGACGTATTATATGAAGTTCCACTGGCTATGGAACAAGAGAAATTAGCTAATGTCGTATGCAAATGTCTAAGGATGGATTGTCCTGAACCAGATCTTAACGAATGGACCGCTATGGTAAATGCCTGGAAGCATCCTAGCAAAAATGTTCGTATTGCCTTAGTTGGTAAATATGTATCTTTACATGATGCTTATATATCTGTAGTAGAGGCTCTTAAGCATAGTTCCATATCCTGCGATGCAGATGTAGATATTAAGTGGGTAGATTCAGAGCTTGTCACTAACGATAACGTAGCCGAACAACTATGGGATGTGGATGGTATTATTGTTCCTGGCGGCTTCGGAGACAGAGGTATAGAAGGTATGATTACTTCTATAAAATATGCTCGTGAGAATAAAGTTCCATATCTTGGCTTGTGTCTTGGTATGCAGCTTACTATAGTAGAATTTGCAAGACATATATTAGGATATACTGATGCACATAGTAGTGAATTTAATCCTAGTAGTGTTCATCAGGTAATACACATTATGCCTGACCAGGATGGTGTTACTGATCTCGGCGGTACTTTAAGACTTGGTTCCTATCCTTGTATTCTTGCTCCTAACTCAAAGGCTTATGAAGCTTATGGTAAGACTGAGATAGCTGAAAGGCATCGTCATCGTTATGAAGTAAATAATGATTTTAGAGATGTGCTATCAGAAAATGGTATGCTGCTATCTGGTTTATCACCAGACGGACACATTGTAGAGATGGTAGAATTAAAAGATCATCCTTGGTTTGTAGGTACACAGGCTCATCCAGAGTTTAAATCCAGACCTAATAAACCACATCCATTATTTAAAGGTTTCATCAATGCAGCTTTAAAAAATAAGGATAAATAAATTCATATTAGTTTATATAAAAACAGAAGGTATACTGATTATAATATCAATATACCTTCTGTTTTTATTATTTAGCTTTATCGTCCAGCAAATAACTGAACCCAATATTTGCGACCATCTTTCTCATAATATCCTACACCTATTCTGCTAAAACTACTATATAAAATATTAGCTCTATGTCCTGGCGAATCCATCCAGCCTTGAACCACCGCAGAAGGAGTTCTATAACCTGCTGCTATATTCTCACCATATGCGTAGCATCTATATCCAAACTCATCAAATATGGTAAAACAATCGGTACCATCAGGTCTAGTATGACTAAATTTTTGTGCTATCTCTTGTGCTCTCTTATTAGCCATATTACATAATATAGCATCCTTTATTAGTGATGGTTTACCATTATCTTTTCTTGCAACATTAGTATATGCTATAACCTGATCTATATTGCTACTAGATGCTGAAACATAAGTAACAAATGCATCAGAAACATTACTAGTAGGTGGTGTCATTCCTTTTTTAACTAATAGAATATGTATACCTTCCATTCGTTTTGAACCACCTTGTGAACCTGCGTAAGAACCATTACTGGTCCAACCAAGCCAACCTTCCGTCTGTATCTGCACTTGATAGTACACATCATAATAATTAGCTATCTCTCCATATAATTCAATAGCTATAGCCTCTAACCGTAAGCCTCTTCCTTCTGTGCCGCTAAGTTCTCCATCATATCTCCAAGAGGGTTCCCAGCCTATACTTTGTACATGCGTCTTATAGGATATTCCTCCAGTATACTCTGTAGAATTCAAATTAATCTTAATAGCTTCTAGTCTCTTACTAAGACCAACTGTACCACCTAAGTTACCATCTGCTGAAGGTGCTTGCCATCCAAAGTTCTGTACATGTGTGGAATAATCTACAGAAGATGTATTGGCGGATAAAGGACTGCCACCCTTAGGAACAATCTTTATCTGAATAGCTTCAAGTCTCTTAGACATACCCGAAGTGCCTGAAAATTCTCCATTTTTAACCCAGCCTTGCCAACCATAATTCTGTGCATGCACTCTATAATATACATCATAACTATTTGCTATATTTCCTG
>CAZOUU010000029.1:0-11373 GCA_964583045.1 uncultured Lachnospiraceae bacterium
CGAACTGGCTGTCGGGTATTGCACCCTGTACGGCGATATGGCCGGGGCCCTGGCGGTGCTAGCCGACCTGCCTAAACTTACCGTCTATGAGCTGGCCCGGATGATTAATCGCCGTCAAGGCAACCCGGTTATTCCAAAACAAACTATTCCAACCATCTCCATCAAAGGCTTTTTGCCATTTGGCTAATACCTTTTTTAGCTTCATAAAATCAAGAGGTGCTGGGTACCATTTTCCCTTACCTGCTACCTCATCTAAAACCATGTGTTCAAATTGGAATATCATAGATAATTCGTGTCTATCCGGATTGCTATATAGCTTTCCTATCTCTTCATCAGCACACCAACATTCTCCTACCGTAAGCATATCCCCTTTTCCAAAGCCTTCCTCATTTAACTGTCTTATATATTGATGTAATTGAGGACCATTAGCAGTTATACTCTTATCTGGCTGTTTTCCTAGTAGCTCTATCACATCTAGTCTAAATCCACCTATTCCCTTATCCATCCAGAAATTAATTATATCTACTGCTTCTTTCCTTACATTTTCATTTTCCCAATTAAGATCTGGTTGCTTCTTACTAAATATATGTAGATAGTATTGTCCGCTTTCCTCATCATATTCCCATGCACTTCCAGAGAACATAGAACCCATAACATTAGGTTCATGTCCATCCACTGGATTACGCCATATATAATAATCACGATAAGGATTAGTTTTGGATTTCTTGGCTTCTATAAACCATTTATGTTCATCTGATGTGTGATTGAATACCATATCAAGAATTATTTTTATTCCTCTGTTATTTGTTTCTTTAATTAATTCATCCATATCTGCCATATTTCCAAATTCAGTCATAATATCTCTATAATCACTTATATCATATCCGTTATCATCATTAGGAGAGGCACATACCGGACTTAACCATATAGCATCTACTCCTAGAAATTTCACATAATCCAGCTTGCTTATGATTCCTCTTATATCTCCTATTCCATCTCCATTACTATCCTTAAAGCTACGTGGATATATCTGATATACCACGCTGCTATGCCACCATTTATTCATAACTTCACTCCTTAAAAACCTTTAGCCTGCTCCACTGGGCAGGCTAGGTATACATTAATTTAGTTTCCAAATATCCTTATTGTACTCTGCGATAGTTCTGTCTGACGAGAAGAAGCCCGCCCTAGCTATATTTACTAACATCTTTTTAGTCCATAGTTTTCTGTCCTCATAATCCTTATAGGCCTTTTCCTTTATAGCTATGTAGTCCTTCATATCAGGAAATGTCATAAACCAATCTTTATTAAGTAATTCCTTATATAGTCTTGATAGATTTTCTTCATTACCTATTCTCATCATATCATCACTTATTATAAAATCTACTGTTTTCTTTATCTCTGGAGATGCCTCATAATATTCCTTAGCTACATAATCTCCTCTTTCATATCTAGCAATAACCTCATCACTATCCTCACCAAATATGTATATGTTGTCTTCGCCCACAAGGTCGCTTATCTCCACATTAGCTCCATCCATAGTACCTAGTGTTACTGCTCCATTTAACATAAACTTCATATTACCTGTCCCCGAGGCTTCTTTAGAGGCTAACGATATCTGTTCTGATATATCACAGGCAGGTATAACCTTCTCGGCTGTGGTTACATTATAATTCTCTAACATAACTACTTTAAAGTATGGGCTTACCTCTGGATCATTATCTATTAATTCTTGTAAGCACAGTATTAAATGTATTATATCCTTTGCTATTACATATGCCGGTGCTGCCTTGGCTCCGAATATCATGGTGATTGGTGTATTAGGCTTATTTCCTGCTTTTATATCCAAATATTTATGAATAGCATACAAGGCATTTAACTGTTGTCTCTTATACTCATGAAGCCTTTTTACCTGTATATCAAATATGGAATTTTCATCTACGTCTACGCCTTCTTTTGCAAGTATAACATTCTTCAAGATCTTCTTATTATCTAGCTTAATTCTAAGTAATTCCTCTAATGTAGCTTCCTCATTAATATATTTCAATAAATCCTCTAGCTTAGTGGCATCCTGCTTAAAATCATTGCCTATCTTCTCCTCTAAGAATCTAGTTAGGCTCTTATTACAATGCAATAGCCACCGTCTAAAGGTTATACCATTAGTTTTATTGTTAAACCTTTCTGGATATATCTTGTAAAAATTATTAAGCTCACTATTTTTCAATATCTCAGTATGAAGATAAGCAACTCCATTTACACTATGTCCATAATGAATGTCCATATGTGCCATATGTACTCTATCCTCTTCATCTATTATATATACTGTGGGCTCATCATACTTCTCTTTGATTTTTTTGTCTAGCACCTTGATAATAGGTACTATACTTGGTGCTACCTTCTCAAGATAGCATATAGGCCATTTTTCAAGTGCCTCTGCAAGAATAGTATGATTTGTATATGCACATACATGAGACACTATATCTATAGCCTCCTCCTGCTCTATTCCCTGCTTACCAAGCAATCTTATAAGCTCCGGAATAATCATAGAAGGATGTGTATCATTTATCTGGATAGCTACATACTCCGATAAATCATGTAAGTTAGAACCCTTCTTAGCCGCCTCATCAAGTATTAACTGTGCCGCATTACTAACCATAAAATATTGTTGATATACTCTTAGTAAATGTCCATATTCATCACTATCATCTGGATATAAAAACAATGTCAAATTCTTCTTTATATCCTCCTTGTCAAAGGTAATACCATCCTTAACTATGCTCTCATCCACCGAATCCACATCAAATAAATGTAGTTTATTAGTATGATTATTATAACCCGTAACAGCAATATCATATAAGGTAGACTTAATGGTAAAATCTCCAAATTCTACATCATAGGATACCCCGGTATCTACTAGCCAGCTTTTATTATCAATCCAAGGATTAACAGTTTCCTTTTGTAGATTATTCTCAAATACCTGTTTAAACAAGCCCAGGTGATAGTTAAGTCCTATTCCGTCTCCATTTAATCCAAGAGTAGCTATGGAGTCTAAAAAGCACGCTGCTAATCGACCAAGTCCACCATTTCCAAGCGAAGGCTCTTTTTCCATTTCTTCTATCTCAGCTATAACCTTTCCGTTTGCTGCTAGCTCTAGGCTTATCTGATCATATAGGCCTAGATTAATTAGGTTATTACTAAGCAGCTTTCCTATTAAAAACTCGGCAGAAATGTAGTATAACTTTTTCTTTGAATTATTCTCAGTCTTTTTTTCTGCTTCCGCTTTAACAAGTTCAAGCAAAGCTATGTATATTTCTTCATTACTACACTCTTTTATACTCTTACTATATTTCTTAATTACTAGATTTTCTAACATATCTATCTCCTTTTTATCTTCCATATATTGCTACTAGATTTGAAAGTTTATTAATGTGTTCTGTGTCAAATTCACCTTCTGTAAGTCTCCATCTCCAATTACTTCCTATAGTTGATGGATAATTCATTCTGGCACTATTATCTTTTTTCAATATATCCTGCATTTGAAATATAACTGTATTGGCTACACTTCTATATGCCATTATAAACACTTTATCTATTAGATTACCCTCAGAAGCGGAATCTGCATACTTCATTGCGTATGCCATATTTTTAATATCTAGGCTACTATAGTATCCCATTAAGGTATCATTATCATGAGTTCCACCATAAGCTACACAGTTCTTCGTATAGTTATGAGGCAAATGTTCATTTTCAGTATTGCAATCAAATGCAAATTCCAATACCTTCATTCCAGGATAACCAGATTTTTCTAGGAGCTCTCCTACCTCTGGAACCACAACTCCTAAATCCTCTGCTATAATCTTGGCATCTCCTATAGACTCATCTATTGCTTTTACCAGCTTCTCCCCTGGACCCCAGGAAAAGAAACCATGTTTTGCGCTACCATTAGCTGGAATAGAATAATATCTTACTACACCTATGAAATGATCTATCCTTACTACATCATATATTCTTGAGGAGTTAGTCATTCTCCTTCGCCACCAAGCAAAATTTTCTATCTCCATAGCCTTCCAATCATATAAAGGGTTGCCCCATTTTTGACCCTCATCTGAAAATGCATCAGGAGGGCATCCAGCTACATGAACTGGTTTTCTATTTTCATCTAGCTGGAATAGGTGTGGGTTTACCCAGATATCTGCACTATCTAAAGCCACATATATAGGAATATCTCCAATTATGCTTATTCCCTTTTGATTAGCATATTTCTTAAGTAAACTCCATTGTTCATAAAACTTATATTGAATAAATTTCCAAAAATCTATTTGATCAGCAAGATATATTTTATACCTTGCCAATGCATCTGGTTGTCTAAATCTTATATCCTCGTCCCACTTAAGCCACTCTTCATTATTAAAATGCGTCTTACAAGCCATGAACAAGGCATAATCTTCTAACCAATAACAGTTATCTGTTTCAAACTGTTTATAGCTAGCCAAATCTCTATGTCTACTTTTCAAAAAAGCCTCTAGCAATACCTTGTCCCTATTATCCCATAGTCTTTCATAGGAAACTCTGCAATCAATGTCACACCATTTAATGTTCCTTACTTCATCCACATTTAGTAGTCCTTCTTCGCATAGCATATCTAGGTCTATAAAATAAGGATTCCCTGCAAATGCAGAAAATGATTGATATGGGCTATCTCCATAGCTGGTCGGTCCAAGCGGTAACACTTGCCAATACTTTTGTCCTGCCTCTACTAATTTATCTACAAATTCATATGCCACTTTTCCCATTGTTCCAATTCCATAATCGGAAGGTAAGCTTGATATGTGAAGTAATATTCCAGCTCCTCTTTTTAGCTGTTTATCCTTCAAATTAATCACCTTCTCTTTCACATACTTTAATCCTCTTATCTTATATTTATGCTAACAATATTAGGAAAAAAAGTATATATAAGATATTTTTGATATATGTAAGATTTCTTAATCATGAACTTAGTCTATACAATAAAAAATCTGATACGCATTACTGCATATCAGACTCGTCAATTAATAGCTTCACCAATGTAGGTGTAATATTAAATTCTTTACATGTATTTTCTATCTCTAGCCTAGCCTTATCTCTCTTCTCCTTAGAAACCTCTGCCTTCACCGCTCTTATCAGGATGTTTTTAGGCGAGTGCGCTATATCTATAAACTCCAACAGATTGGTCTTATAGCCCATATATTCTAATACATTTGCTCTAATGGCATCTGTCATAAGTGCTGACACTCTCTCCTTTACTATGCCATACCTGGTTATTAAGGATAAGTCCTCACTACTCATCTGCGCATTTACTTCATGTTGGCAGCAAGGCACTGACATAATAATCTGCGCATTCCAATTCACTGCATTATATAGTGCATAGTCTGTAGCGGTATCACAGGCATGTAAGGTAATAACCATATCTACTGTCATATCTGTCTTATAGCCATTTATATCTCCAAGCTCAAATTTCAGATTCGAATAATTATATTTCTTAGCTATGTCATTACATTTTGCTATAACACTCTCCTTTAAGTCCAGCCCTATAATATGTGCATCTATATGCCTAATCTCCACTAGATAGTAATACAAAATAAATGTAAGGTAGGATTTACCACAGCCGAAGTCTATAATATGAAGTGTATCGCTCTTGTAGTTTTTAAGTACATCCTCTACCAGCTCTATAAAACGGTTAATCTGCCTGTACTTATCATACATAGAATTAACTACCTTGCCCTCCTTGGTAAACACCCCTAGGTCAATCAACGGTTTAATAATACGTCCCTCTTCTAATATATACTTTTTCTTCTTATTATTACTTCCTATAGTGATATCCTTTCCTTGGATCTTACGTCTGTTAACTAATAGCTTACCTTTTTTACTTAGTTTTAAATCTATCTCTTCCTTCAATGCAAATGTATTCATCTGACCAAAATCCTTCATAATAAGAATTAGATTATCTACTAATGCAGTCTCAGCTATATTCTCGTGAAATGCCTGCTTATCAGTAAAGCTCTCTATCTGATATACATTTTTTCCAGATATAATCTTCTTCTCTATTACCACCTTTTTGTATATACATTCCTTATTTCTTACATTGCTGCATACAATCTTATAAGGATTAGTTCTATCAATCTCTTCTATATAGTCTAGTAATTCTTCCATCATATCTCCTATTCTAACAATGAACTAAATGGGTCAAAGCTTGTACCTCCTCCATTACCCATAAGCCCTACTAATTTATCTGATAATGCTCTCATTGTAATATATATATCTGTCAACCACCACACCGTAAGCAGCAGTAAAACCCCCACATACATATAGTAATTAAACATATTTCTCTTTAATTTTTTTGCTCTGACCCATATATATCCTGGCTTAAACAAAATAGCATATAACACTAGTTTTACACCTAGCTGCTTAGCCTTATATAGCTGTATGCAATCTTTAATTAATAGAATAAATTTTGCCGCTACCAATATTATGTTAACTATGTGTAATATCAACTGAAATAGATTGAATTGGAATATCTCCGTTATATCTGTGCAATCTATAATAGAAGTAACTCCTTCGTGATACAAATACATAAGTATCATAATAGATACTACATCCATAATCATAATAGCAAATACATATCTATCATCTATGCCATCTTCATATCCCTCCACATCAGATTCCTTATAGGTATGCACTGTTTCTATTACAAAAGGCTCCTGCTCTAAATCAAACTCCATCTTATTCTCTTGTAATCCTCTATATTCTTCATTACCATCTGTCATTTTACTCTCTTCCATATACATATCTACCTCAAAACTATATAATTTATCGCAGCCATTACTACCATTCATGTGATACCAATATCAATATATTTTCTATGGAATATCATACCATAGTTTCTATAATGATGCGATAAATTTTTATAGTATAATGCATATTTTACTATATAGCCTACGTATTCCTTCTTGTAGATAACAATTAATAATGTTATAATCTAATCACTTTATTAAGGAAGTAGGAATATATTATGTGGACAGCAGATAATTGGAAAGATTACGAAGTAATAGATTGTTCTAACGGAGAAAAGCTAGAACGTTGGGGTAATTACATATTAGTAAGACCAGACCCTCAGGTACTGTGGGACACCCCAAAGACAAACAAGAACTGGAATAAATTAAATGGACATTATCATCGCAGCAATAAGGGTGGTGGAGAATGGGAGTTTTTCAATCTACCAGAGCAATGGACTATTAACTACAAGGAGCTTACCTTTAATCTAAAACCTTTTAGCTTTAAGCATACAGGTTTGTTCCCGGAGCAAGCTGCAAACTGGGATTGGTTTTCAGAAAAGATAAGGAATGCAAACAGACCTATAAAAGTACTTAATCTATTCGCATATACAGGCGGTGCAACTTGTGCTGCTGCCAATGCCGGTGCTAATGTTACTCACGTAGATGCTTCAAAGGGTATGGTTACCTGGGCTAAGGAAAATGCCAAGTCCTCTGGTCTAGAGGATGCGCCTATCCGTTGGATAGTCGATGATTGTGTTAAATTTGTAGAGCGAGAGATTCGTCGCGGAAATAAGTATGATGGTATAATTATGGATCCTCCTTCCTACGGTCGTGGACCAAAGGGTGAGATATGGAAGATAGAGGAAAAGATTCATCCATTTATCCAATTATGCTCTAAGCTACTAAGCGATGATCCTCTATTCTTCTTAGTAAACTCCTATACTACAGGATTAGCTCCAGCAGTTCTTACTTATATGATATCTACTGAAGTCGTATCCAATTATGGTGGCTATGTAGAGGCAGATGAGGTGGGCTTGCCCATAAGCAGTAACGGACTAGTATTACCTTGTGGTGCAGCTGGCAGATGGAGTAAATAATTACATTCTGATAATGCAAAATCCCCCTTATAGTTAGATTTTATCTACTATAAGGGGGATTTTGCATTATCTAAGCTATTTAACTAATAATAAATATAAATTCTTCTGTACCTAGATTTACTTTTGTATTGTTCTCTAGTTCAACAGCACGATCTCCTATATCTATACCATTTACAAAAGTCTTATTGGTAGAACCATTATCCTTTATGTAATATTTACCATCTCTGCAAACTATAGCACAATGATATCTACTAACCTTCTCATTAGGAACTATCAAATCATTTCCTACATCACTCTTACCTATATTAAATCTCTCTTTCTTTATAAGAGTCTTTTCCTTTGTAGCTAAGCGAACTATGTAAGCTTTAGTTCCTAGACCCTCTGGCATAACTGCTACCACTGGAGCTACTGGCAATACTTTCTCTTGGCGTACCTTGGCAAATTCATTAGCAAGTACTTCATCCTCTATGTTTGCATCAAACATATTTACTTCAGTAATCTCGTCTACTGCCGAATCTAATCCTCTTGCATCCCCCAGCTTAGTCGGTAAATCCTTATATCTTATAGACTTTCCTAGATTCTCTCCACCCAGATTTCTCATTAAGGCTACTAGCTTAGTATTTGTGTAATCATCACCATTAATACAGTTAATTAGTCTACCTACATATTCTAGTGGCTCTGTACTATCAAATTTGGCTGTAACCAATAAACTTCTAAGAAATATCTTAAAATCTACCTGGTGCTCTACATTATCTATAGGTATACATATAAATCTAACTGTTGAATCCTCTGGATTAAGATATATATATCTCTTATTTAACACAAGATACTCTAGCTTAATTCCTTTTCTAACTAATCCACTAATCTCTTTTATAAGGTTAAAGAATATAGTAAGTAGCTCTTCTTTAGTTATATCATTCTTAAATACATCATCTAAGGTAATATAATCCTCCAAAAGCACCTCCATAACCTGCTCATATTCACTATAGGTAATAGGTAATATATGAAGGTCAGAGCTTTCAAAAACCATATCCACTACTTTTTCATTTACTATATCATTCTCTCTTACATTTGTTCTTAGATAATTACAATTACCAACTCCGACTTGATTAAATCTTATATTTTTCATACGTTCTCTCCTATATACATTTCTCAACATCTTCAAGTATCTCAGCTATAGAGTTGTATCTATCTTCTAATCTCTGTGCCATAGCTTTAAATACTATCTTCTTCATATTAACATCTAAATCGTCTGCCAATATAGTGTTCTTACTTGGTTTCTTTTCTGTAATGATATAGTACATAAGTGCTCCGAAGGAATATACATCACTTCTCATATCTAGTACCCTTGTTACATCAAAATACTCCTGTAACTCTGGAGCAATGTATTTATTACATGTAACCTTATATAAGGCATCTCTCTTCATATATTTAGTAAATCCATATTCTAGCAAATATACCAAACCATCTTCTGTAACCAATATGTTGTTAGGCTCTATTCTGTCATACAAAGTCTCCTTCATATGTTTATGTATATAGGAAATTGCAGTTCCTATAATATTAACTATCTGTATCTTATCTTCATATTGAACTTCATATTCATTAAGGTATTCCACTAATGACATACCTTCTACAAATTCAGTAGATACATATGTAGTTCGTTTATCACTAAACACATCATATATATCTGGTATTCCATCGATATTTAATGTTTTTATCTCCATAGATGATTGCATTAAATATTTTACATCATATATGTCAGGATCAAATTCAATTACCGCTTCTAATCTATTATTCTCATGCAGATTACTACATTTTAATAACTTCATACCGTTATTTTCATAATAGACATTTAAAACAGTAAGCTGCATATTAGCTCCTATTTTATCTCCTACCTTAGACATATAAACCTCCCTATCCTTATCTAAATACTATATATAGTGTTACCACCATACATAATACCACAATTAAATAGAATAATAAAGATTTTACAATTGAATTTTGTCTAAAACCGCCTTAAGTGCTTCAACTGACTTATTAAAGCTAGCTGTTTCTTGTTCATCTAAATCTATGTCCAATATCTCCTCGACACCATCTGCACCTATTATTGTAGGTACTCCAAGGCACATATCATCAACACCATAATGTCCATTTATAAGACTACTTACTGGCATAATACTACGATCGTCCTTAGTTATAGCCTCGCATATTCTTCTAACCGATAAGGCTATTCCATAATAAGTAGCTCCCTTTCTCTCTATAATCTCATATGCACTATTCTTTACTTCCTCTGCAAGCTTCTCACGATTAGCTACATGATTCTTATGTCCTCTAAGCTCACAAAAATCATTCATCTTTACTCCACTGACATTTGAACTGCTCCATACAGCTACTTCACTATCGCCATGTTCACCTATAATATAAGCATGTACGCCTCTAGGATCCACATCTAAGTGTTTGCCCAGTAGATACTTAAGTCTTCCTGTATCTAGGACTGTGCCTGTTCCTATAACTCTATTACTTGGAAATCCAGATAGTTTCAAGGTAACCCAAGTAAGTATATCCACTGGATTACTAACCACTATCAAAATACCCTCTTTATTATATTCTGTAATAGAAGGAATAAGCTTTTTAAATATAGCCACATTCTTATTTACTAAATCCAGCCTTGTCTCTCCTGGTTTTTGTCCAGCACCTGCAGTAATAATAACAATACCTGCATCTGCTAAATCGCAATAATCTCCTGCATATATCTCCATAGGCTTTGTAAATGGCAAACCATGGCTTAAATCCATAGCCTCACCTTCAGCCTTATCCTTATTTACATCAATTAGCACCATCTCATTAAACATTCCACTTTCCATTAGAGAAAATGCTGAACTAGCACCTACAAAACCACAACCTATGATTGCACATTTTTTTGAATTAACCATAATATAACCTCCATATGTCATATAATTATATGTATCTTTCACACGCTCTATTATAACACTATATATAGAAAATTATACTAAAATCATGTATATTCCTATACAAATGCTAACTCATTATCCTTACCTTCATTTTTTCAAGCTCATTAATGCAATATTCTTCCGTACTATAGCACCTGATAATATAGCACTATATCCTCATATTCTCCGTTTTTAAGTAAAAACCCCTTTGGTATCACTCCCAAAGAAGTAAATCCTAATTTTTCATATAGATGTCTGGCACCCATATTGATTCTTACCACTGCATTAAATTGCAATATCTTAAATCCATATATCTTGCCCTTCATCATACAATTTCTAACCAGAACCTCACCTATATGCATACCTCTATATCTAGAATCTACTGCATAGCTGGCATTACATATGTGTCCACATCTTCCTACATTATTAGGATGCAATATATATAATCCTACTACAGCTCCAGTTTCTTCATCTACAGCAACTCCTGAATAGGATTGAGCATCAAAAAATCTC
>CAZOUU010000030.1:0-11203 GCA_964583045.1 uncultured Lachnospiraceae bacterium
GAGCCTACGGCGGCGGCAGTTGCATATGGATTATATAGGAAAGAGGATGCAACCAAATTTCTAGTATTTGATTTAGGTGGAGGTACATTTGACATATCCATACTAGAGCTGTACAAAAATATAATGGAGGTACATTGTGTTGCGGGTGATAACTACTTAGGTGGAGAGGATTTCACAGAGGTTATAGTTAATCTATTCTTAGATGAATATGATATGAATATAGATAAATTAGACTCCAAGACTGTAGCTCACATAAGAAAGCAGGCAGAGAAATGCAAATTGGACTTTGAAGAGAATAAAGTATCCACAATAAAATGTAATATAGATGGAGACATCTATACTCATGATATATCCATAAAGGAATATGAGATAGCTTGTAAACCGTTATTTGCAAAGATTAGAAAACCAATTGAGAGAAGTCTAAAGGATTCAAATATAAAACTCACAGATATAGATGAGATAGTATTAGTTGGTGGTGCCACCAAGCTATCTATAATTAGGAAATTTGTAAGTAAGCTATTTGGTAGAATCCCAGATACCAGCATTAATCCAGATGAAGCCATAGCTCTAGGGGCAGCTATGCAAGCGGCTATGAAGGAAAGAAATGGATTAATAAAGGAAACTATTCTAACAGATGTATGTCCATTTACTTTGGGAACAGAGATAGTAGTTCAACGTAGCGATAAGTTTTATGAGGATGGACATTTTCTACCTATAATAGAGAGAAATACAGTTATACCCGTAAGTAGAACAGAGACCTTGTACACAGTAAATGATAACCAGAAGGCATTAAGAGTAAAGATATTACAAGGTGAGAGTAGATTTGCTACTAATAATGTATATCTAGGCGAGCTAGAGGTAGAGGTACCCTGTAGAAAAGCTGGAGAAGAATCTATAACCGTTACTTATACTTATGATATTAATTCATTATTAGAAGTTATAGTGAAGGTTAACTCTACGGATGAATCTAAGAAGGTAATTATACAAAATGAAAATTGTGCTATGACTAAGGAAGAGGCAGAAGCTAGAATGGAAGAGCTTAACTACCTTAAAATACCACCTAGAGAACAAGAAGAGAACAGACTTCTTATGTTCAGGGGTGAAAGGATATATGAAGAAGCTACAGGTAAGATGCGTCAAAGGATAGACTTAATTCTAAGAAAATTTGAAGATGTATTAGACAAACAGGATCCCGAAAGGATAGCTGAAGCAAGAAAAGAGTTAAAGAAGAGTTTAGATGATATAGAGGCAGACGATATATTTTTGGATTAATATACTATAGGAGGATGGATATGGGTAAAAAGGGTAGTAATTCTATCACATTAAAGGGTAAGCTATTAGCGGCAGTAATAGTGGTAGCTATTGTAGCTATAGCAGTAATATATTATATAAATATACCAGCTATAAGTATTTATTCAGTAGATACATGGATATATGTGCTGGTGATTATAGGAGTTATAGCTATACTCTGTAGTCGTATAGAAAAGGATGGCTATAAATTAAAGCTAAAAGTAACTGTAATTTCTAAGGTAGTAGGAGTCATTCTAGGACTAGGGATTATAGCACTTATAGTTGGAGGATTAGCCTCTAGTCAGATATTTTCAGCACATAAATATGCCAGTATTATAGATGTAAAGGATGCTGTATTTGAAGAAGATATAAAGGAAAAGACACCTATAGATGATATAGCACTTATGGATACCGAGAGTGCAAGAATCGTTGGTAATAGAACTATAGGTTCTCTATCTGAGGTAGTCAGCCAATTTGAAGTCAGTGGCAGCTATAGTCAGATTGTGGCAGCAGATAAGCCTATGAAGGTAGCCACATTAAAATATGCAGATTTCTTCAAATATATGAATAATGCTAAAGATGGTATACCAGGATATGTTATGGTTGATCCTATAACTAATGAAGCAAAATATGTACAGCTTACTAAGGGTATGAAATATACCACGTCGGCGTATTTTAACAAGAATCTAAAAAGACACGTAAGATTTCAATATCCAACAGCCATATTTGAGGGGTATTATTTTGAGATAGATGATGAAGGTAATCCATACTATGTATGTCCAGTGTTAAAGGCGAACGTAGGCTTATTTGGTGCTATGGATGTAAAAGGTGTTGTTGTGTGTGATCCAATAACAGGAGATAGCATTTATTACAAAAAGAAGGATATTCCAGAATGGGTAGATAGAGCATATAATGGAGCATTGCTTCAGCAGAAATATGATTGGTACGGTTTATTGTCAGGTGGATATATTAATAGTATATTTGGAAATAAAGGGTGTAAAGAGACAACAGATGATTATGGCTACAAGGTAATGGATGGAGACATGTGGATATATACAGGCATTACTTCTGTTAATGGAGATCAGTCAAATATAGGCTTTGTTATGATGAACACTAGAACCAGTGATTATAGATATTACAAGCTGTCCGGTGCAGAAGAACATTCAGCTATGGCATCGGCCGAGGGCGAGGTACAGCATTTAGGGTACCAAGCATCTTTCCCATCCCTTGTAAATATAGGTGGTGAACCTACCTATATAATGGTATTAAAGGACAATGGTGATTTAGTGAAGCTATATGCCTTTGTAAATATAAAAAAATACAGTGTAGTAGCTACAGGCTCAACCCAGAGTGAAGCTATAGCATTATATAAAAAGCTCTTAATAGAAAATGACATAGTAACTACAGATGATATAGCTGATGAGGATTATTCACATAAGAGCATTGTTATAGAAGAAATAAGATATATAGTTCAAGATGATGAAACTTATGTGTATATATCAGGTGATGATGGGGAAGTATATAAACAGGATTTTGCTGATAATGAGTCATTAATACTACTAAATCAAGGAGATAAGATAAAAGTATATTATCAGGAAGCAGAGAATAATATAAATCCATTAATAAAATACGAAAGATAAATTTGACAGTTTTATCCAAAAAATAATGAATTTCTATACAAAACTTACGAAATTCATATTAAAACAGAAAAATACATTGCAATATGAAGAAGAAAGTAATAAACTCACACTTGATATAAACTAACTAGGTATTACATTTTGAAAGAGAGGTTTTTGCAATGAAAACAGTTGAGGTATTATTAGATAGCGTAGATAAGGTAGTAAGCTTTGTTGATAAGATTAAGGCTTATGATTGTGATTTTGATCTAGGAAGCTCACGAGTTATGATAGACGCTAAATCTATATTAGGTATCTTGAGCTTAGGCATAGGTTCTCCTATTGATCTAACCATTCATAAGAGTGAGAATATGGATGAGATACTTACTTCAATAAATTCCTATATTGTAGAATAACATAGAAAATTATAATAGGCAGTATATCCCTTTGCATTAGAGTAGTCTGATTCAAAGGGATATTTTTTTATGCTGATTTATCTGCAACATTTACAAAACGCTTACAAAATAGTGTGGCATAGACCATACGTGTTTATGTATAATGATTTAAGAGAGGTGTACTATGAAAAAAAGAGTGTTAGTTATAGAAGATGAAATAGCCATAAATGATTTGCTGTGTATGAACCTAGAGGTGGCAGGGTATGAGCCAGTAGCATTTTTTGATGGTAATGAATTAAGTAAACATATAAAGCTGGACTGTACATATGATTTGGCGTTATTAGACATTATGCTGCCAGGTAAGAATGGATTTACTCTTTTAGAGGAACTAAAGGAGAAGAATATTCCGGTTATATATTTGACCGCAAAGGGAGATATAACTAGTAAGGTTAAAGGATTAAAAAGTGGAGCAGAGGATTATATAGTTAAACCATTTGATATGCTGGAATTACTTATCAGAGTAGAAAAGGTTATCTCAAGGTTTAATACTAAAAAGGATAATATTTTTATAAAGGATGTAAGTATAGATATAGATAGACGAATAGTTACGAAATCAGGAGTTGAAGTGGCACTGCAGCCTATGGAGTTTGATTGTCTTATGGTATTTGTTAAATACAAGAATATAGTCATAACCAGAGAACAGATACTAAACATATTATGGGGTGTAGATTTTGAAGGAGAAACCAGAGCAGTAGATGTACATGTAGGCAGCCTTAGAAAAAAACTGGATTTCTATGATGTGATAGTAACAGTGCCTAGGGTAGGCTACAGAATGGAGGTGTAGATTATGAAGCTAGTGACTAAAATAGCTATAACAGCTTCCATTTTATTTTTCCTGCTTACACAGATTTTTTCAGCATATATAATTCTTGATTGCCAACGAGAAAAAATAGAGATGATCAAAAGCAATGAAATAGTACTTTTTGAAAATAAGATGTCATCGTTTTATCATAACGTAAATGAAAACACTATAGGTGACATAGGTAGCGGTAATGTATTAGATAATTATATTACCTACAGTTTTAGAAGCAGTGCACTAGATAATTGTGGATTATATATGGAAGAAAGATGCTTATTTAATAACTCCCCCTTCGACTTTGACGTAGAACAGGGTAAGGAGCTGTTAAGTATAGTTAGGGATCGGAACAGAGTTGACCCTATAGACAGAACCTATGAAGTATGCGGAGATGTGGTAGTAGAGGAAAAAATAGATGATAAACACATATTTATATTTTATAAAACTATGGATTTTAATAGCAGAAGTGTGGTTATAAATATATATCATACATTAGATATAACAGACCTATACAAAAGCAGTAGGCAGATGGTTATAAAGGCACTAGTTATCTCTGTAGTGATGTCCTTTGTGATGTTGATTATCTTGAATTTATTAATTCAGAAAATAACAGTTCCTTTAAAAAATATAAATGAAACTCAGAATCAATTAATAGGGGGCTTATCCCATGAATTAAAGACGCCATTGACGGCTATGAAGGGATACTCAGAAACTATACTAAAAGTAAATATAAGCAAGGAGCAGGAGGAAAGGGCACTGTCATATATATATTCGGAATGTTCAAGGCTATCTAGGTTAACAGAAAAGATGATGTATATGACAAAATTGTATGACTCAGAGTGTAAGGTAGAATTAGAGAAGGTTAACATTTTAGAATTGGTTAATGTGGTTAAGGTGGCTGAAGAGCATAACTTAAGTGAGCATAATATTAAGCTTGAGATATTAGATATAAATCCAAACCTGAACAAGCTGCTAGATCAGGATTTAGTAGTAAGCCTACTAATTAATTTAATTAATAATGGGATACAAGCATCCGTTGAAGGCTCCAATATATATATAGGTGCAGACGAAAAGTCAATATGGGTTAGAGATGAGGGTCATGGAATACCAGCTGAAGAACTTGCTAATGTAATGAAAGCATTTTATAGGGTAGACAAATCAAGATCAAGCAAAAGTGGAAATATGGGTTTGGGATTATCCTTATGCCATAGGATTGCCGAGGTGCATAAGGGCACTTTGAATATAGAGAGTGAAGAGGGAAAGGGAACTACAGTCACATTTATTTACTAAATGATTACAAATAGATGAATACTCGAATAAAACTATTTGTTAAATTTGTAATATAAAATTTAAGGAGGCATACATGAAGAAGAAAATCACAGTAGTTATACTTTTGGGATTAATAGTGGGTCTATTATGCGGATGTGAAAAGACGCCTGATAAGTCCATAATAAGAGAAAAAAACAAGGACAATATTTCAAATTACGAGAGTGTGGAGGATACAGGAACTTCTATTGGAGAATTAATAAATGCACCAGAGCATTATAAAAATGAGGTTACTTCACAGGATGGCGTGTTAACTATAGACATAGATGCGGAGGTGGTAGTTCCCAAGGTATCTTCCATAAATACAGTTAAGGTATCAGCAAAGGAATTAGATCAGGAGTATATTGATACTATAACTAAGACTTTTTTTGAAGGGGGTAAATGCTATAACGGAAGCTTTTATTATTCACCTACAAAAGCAGAATTAGAGGAGCAGATAACCTATCTTAAAAAATGCAAGGCAGAGGGTAATATGGATCCATATGATTATGGTATAGATGCAGAGGGTAATGATTCATATGATATAGATGCTTCTATAGCTGGTTTGGAGGAATGTGCAAAGAACGCGCCAGAAAGTATAGAAAAAAATGAGGTTATCCCAGCCTTTGGTTTGCCGGAATATCAAAAAGAAGACAAAAAAAATGGTATTAATGATGATTACCTATATGTAGAAGTTGAGATGGATGATAATGTATATTCCTATACTGCTAAAAGAGATAGCGATTTTATGCAGCTTTTTAAAGTAGATATTAAAAGGGAAAATCAAGAATATAGAGACGACACAGTTACGGTAAAAGAATGGATAAGTGCACAATATTTTTTAGAAGGCAACGAAGGAGACACTGATTTTTCAATTACAGAGGATGAACTTAAGGCTAATACTAACATTTCATATGAGGATGCTAAGAAGATAGCAGATTCCAAGATAGAAGGCTTAGATCTAGAAGGTATGGAGATGGAAAATTGGAATTATGCAATGTTTTATACAGGCAACAATGGAGTAACGAAGGATAATGTAAAAGCATATGCATATCAATTTCAATATACAAGAACCATAGATGGATTTCCCATAACCTATACAATAGATTATGGTGGATGCGTAGAGGATATGGATAGCACAACTGTTCCCTGGGGGTATGAGGTATGCGATATAATTGTAAGTGAAAATGGAGTAGAACAATTTAACTTACTAGACCCATATGTTATAGGAGATGTGCAGACAGAAAATGTAAAGCTTATGAATTTCGATGACATAATAGGTATATATGAAGAGATGATGGAGCTATCAAATGCAAGCATAGGAGAATACGAAAGTAAGCGAATATACTATATTAATAGAATCGAATTAGGCTACACTCGAATATATGATCCTAAGTCAGATAACAAGAGCGGGGTGTTAGTTCCAGTATGGGATTTCTTCGGTGGAGTTCATGCAGAGAGCAGGGACGGATACATTTCAAACGAAAAAGGAGTAGGCTCTCAACAAAGCTATATGACAATAAATGCAGTTGATGGAACGGTTATAAATAGAGGGTTGGGATACTAAATATATGAAACAGATATTAGAGGTGGTCAGATTTAATTTTGAAGGTTTTTTAAAAAATCCACGTATTATAATAACATTTTTATTTGCATTTATATTGTGCTTTTTCTTAAGTGATAGAGCAATTATTATTGCAGATTACTTTGACACACCAATGCAGGCAGCAGAGCCATTTATATGGACCTTTGGGGATAGTACATCTATACTACTATGTTCATTGCTTCTTATATTAATGTTCATGAATCTACCGAACCTAAGTCCGGTTACTCCATACTTACTAGTGAGGATTAAAAAATCACAATGGCTTGCAGGTCAATTTATCTACATAATAGCGGTTACTGGAATGTATCTTGGTTATACACTTATAGTTACCTGTGTGTTATGTATGAGAAGGTCATTCATAGGTAATATATGGAGTAAGACGGCAGCCTTATTGGCATATTCCCAGATAGGAAAGGGATACTCCATCCCATCTACAGTAAAGGTGATGGAAAGTACAAGTCCATATGAATGTATGTTTCAAATTATAGTGTTAATGCTGCTTTATACATTAGTCTTAAGCTTTGTTATGCTGTTATTCCAAATAGTAAGAGGGAAAAGGGCAGGAATATTAGCAGGATTTATATATAGTATGTTTGGATTTTTGCTGAACCCAGATGTACTTATGAAAATTTTACATAAAGAAGAAAATCAAATGTATAAGATAAGATCAATAGTAGGATGGATTAGTCCGCTAAACCAAGCTACCTACAAAATGCATGACTTTGGTTACGACAAGCTGCCTTCGATTTTTCAGTCTGTATTACTTTTTTTTATTACATTATTTGTTTTGTACTTTATAGCATATAAGAGGATAAATAAATATAATTTTAGTACATTTACGGGGGTATAAATATGAAGCTTATAGATTTAATTATATTTCTTATTCCAGTAATTTCTGTTTTACTATATGGAGGTTTATTTTTGCGGGAATATAGTACTGGATTTATAAAACTCTCTATATCTAGAACAAGTAGAAAAAAATATGCTATAGGCAAAGTATTAGAAACAGCCATTAAAAGCATTGCTACCTATCTATTAATAGGAGGAATTATATTAATCATATATACATGTTTCGTATATTCTATAAAGGAAAAGCAAATCCTTCCATTTACACAGCTCTTAGAGCTTATACTTTCACTTATAAGAATAAGTTTAATAGGAGCCATATTATCTGTATTTGCAGGAGCTTTAAGCTGCATTTTTCTAAACGCATATATGACATATGGACTTCCCCTTGTTGTGTATTACTTATTAATTGTAATTAAGGAAAGATATTTAAAAGACCTATATTCCATATATCCGCCTGAATGGATTTCGCCCAAAAGCTATTGGGGGGCAGGAAATTGGGGCCTATGGGTATTTTTATTTTTGCTTCTGGCAATAGCAATGATTATATACAGATTTTTTTTAGAATATAGAATAGAAGAAATTGGGTGAATAAATGGAAAAGAATAATATAGAAGCTTCAAAGGTTGAAGATAATAACGCTAATATAGAAGAATCAAACATCACAGAAAAATACATTGTCATAGAGGATGTAAGTAAAAGCTTCAAGGATGAGGAAGTCCTACATGATATAAAGCTTTCTATGGAAAAGGGCAAAGTATATGGATTCGCAGGAAATAACGGTTCGGGAAAGACAGTACTTATGAAATGCATATGCGGTTTCCTTCCAGTGACCACAGGCACCATTAAAGTAAATGGATTAACTATAGGAGTGGATAGAGACTTTCCTGAGGACATAGGTGTAATTATAGAAACCCCAGGATTTCTTCCACATTTATCTGGACAAAGAAATCTAGAAATCCTGGCAAAGCTAAATAATAAAATAAGTATTGGTCAAATAAGAGATACATTACTTAAGGTAGGCCTATCGCCGGAGCTAAAAAAACAAGTATCAAAATATTCATTAGGTATGAGGCAGAGATTAGGGATAGCACAAGCAATTATGGAAGATCCAGATTTGCTAATATTAGATGAACCCTTTAATGGTTTAGATAAGTATGGAGTAGAAGATATAAGAAATGTATTATTAGAACTAAAAGCGCAGGGAAAGACCATAATATTATCTAGTCATAATAGCCAAGACATAAACATACTGTGTGACCAGGTATACGAAATGGATGGAGGAGAGATAAAGCAATTATGAAAAAAATAATAGCTCTATTAACTATTTTAATATGTATAGCATCGGTGACAGAAGCACCAGTGGTGGCAGCAGGTAATACCTCAATCATATCAAAAGAAAAGACAACAAATATCACCACTGAGGTGGAGAAAAACATATCGAATCTAAATGATACAAGTAAGCCCATATATATAGATACAACAAAAGCATATGAGGGTATGGAGAATTCCTTTGCCGACGGATATTCTCCTACAATAGAAAACGACAAAATGCATTTGGTAATCCCATTTATATCATCGGAGATATTTGCAGACAATAAGATTTCAGTTCGAGTAGCATTTGAAACCACAGGGGTTCCATTTATATACAAGAACTATTATAAGGAAGTATCAAAATCAAAAGAAGGTGCTTACCTATATAAAAATGATATTGATCTAGATGCCAACCGAATAAATGGACAATATACTATAAAGGTATTGATATCAGGCATTACCAGCAGTGGTAAATATATAGAAGACACATACGATATATACATAAACATAACCGATGGCTTAATCGCGTCGTCGGACTCTACTAAGGATGTAATAGATAATAATTCAGAAACTGGAGATGAGACCACTACTCTAAATGATGGAGGCGGCACCGACACAAAAGAGCCAGTTAGACATCAACCGAAGGTGCTGTTAGTAGAAAACAGTTTGTCGGCTGCTAAGCTTAAAGCAGGCGAGAACTATGAGTTTAAGTTAACATTTAAAAATGTGAGCAAACAATACTCTATGGAAAATATAAAGCTAACTATGTCAACTGAGTACGCAGGTATAGCATTTGATGAAACAAATTGGTATATAGAAAATATAAGCGCAGGAAAAAGTGTAGATATTTCTCAAAATATATCTGTAGATCTAAAAGCAGTCTATGGAAATGTAAAACTTAATTATGAATTCCAATATGATGATAATGAAGGAAATACATACACATCTACAGAAGCCATAAACCTATTTGTTACTCAACCAGTTAAAGCCAGCCTAAATGGAGATACATTTCCGCAAAAGGCAAAATCAACAGAAACTGTACCTATGAATTTCCAAATAGAAAATTCTGGATTATCGCCCATATATAATGCAAGAGTACATATAGAAGGTGCGGGGATATTTCCAACTAAAGAATTATTTTGGGGAACAATGGAGGCAGGAAGCAGCAATGAAGGGGAAATCCCTATTTATATTGGTATGAAGAATATGAATGAAGCCGGAGAGGTTATAGAAGGTGAAGCATATGGCAATACTACAGTAAAGGTCATATTCACCTACGAAGATGCAGACGGACAAGCTGTGTCTGAAGAAAAGGAATATAAAACTGCTATCATTAAACCTAAGTATAATAAAAAGACAGAAGAGAAGAAATCAACACAATGGATTAATGCCGTTTTTGTAGGTTGTGTATTACTTTTACTCATTGTTTTAATAGGTTGTATTATTAAAATGATACACATTAAAAAAACATTTATTTATAAGCAATAAAATCCCTTGACATAACATATAATGAGTGATACTATATTTAAGCGTCACAAATAAATATTGTATAATTATTTAGGCATGGAGAAGTACTCAAGTGGCTGAAGAGGCGCCCCTGCTAAGGGTGTAGGTCGTTTGCGCGGCGCGAGGGTTCAAATCCCTCCTTCTCCGTTATTATTATCACTGATAATGCCTAAAAATATTTTACCAAAAAGGTATTGACATACAGTATCTGATGTGATATTATGTATTTCGTTGCCGCGTTAAACACAAAGCAACACAGAACATTGATAATTAAACATTGAAACAACCTTGAAATTCTAAAAAGAAATTCAGAACAAAACGAACAGTGATGTAACAATCACAAACCAAAACAGTAAAACGAGATTAAAATAAGCTAGTAAGTTTATAATGAACTCGGGATACAAACAAACATTTATTTGAGAGTTTGATCCTGGCTCAGGATGAACGCTGGCGGCGTGCTTAACACATG
>CAZOUU010000031.1:0-11076 GCA_964583045.1 uncultured Lachnospiraceae bacterium
GTATAATATGTAGGGCTTCCATTAGAGATAGCCGGCAATGCGGCCTGAGTTGCAGTCTCTGTAGTAGATTCCGATGTAGCCATTGCCTCTTCAGTTGGAGTTTCATTTTCTAAATCATATGCTGCTTCTGAAGTTATATTAGCTTCTGTAGATACATCTTCGGCAGCTACGCTTTCACTACTGATTACATTTTCCTCAGTGGTTTTTAGACTGGTAATAGTATCCTCCATGGATTTCATTCTTCCATAGTTATTTAAAACTGTAATGCCAAGTGCCATTACTCCTAAAATGATAAAGCAGCTTGCTATGTACATCACATTGGATAACACCTTTTCGTTACTGTAATTCTTACTTTCCTCCAAGAGCGTCTTATAGTTTTTCACTAACTCCTCATCTTTTTTGGTAACCTCATCTGCCTCTTCGGGCTTCTCGCGTTTGGATATGATATAATTTTGCATAGCATCATTTGTAAATACAGTCTCATCTAAATCTAATTCAAAGTTAGTAGCCTCCACTGCGCCACTAATAAACATCACCTCTTGATTCATAGTCTTAATAGTTTCTCCAAGTAGTATAGCACCCCTAGAATACAAATTTCCCGGTTTAGATAATTGATTTAAATATGTAACCACATAATCTTCTATGTATATTCTACGATCGCCTGCTGGCGAACCAATCTGACGTATATTTTTAGGCAAAGCTATATCATTTACCATATCTCTTTTGTTGTCTTCCCTTTTATCATAGATCATTTCTATCATATCTGTCTTCCTTTCTAATCTTAAGGACTTTTCATTCTGCTTCCTTTAATCATAGAAATGATAGCATGATATCTTTAGGTAATAGCTCGTATTTTGTCAACCGTCATACAGATTTCATCGTTAAATATCAATATATTTCTTCCCCTCTCACCAAGATGCATCATATAACGACGTTATTCAATCAAAAATCCTCCTTTTATGTAAAAAACTAAATGTATATATTATCCTGCCTTGACCATACTCTATAAAAAAGCAAGGTGGTAAATCATTGAAGAAATTATTATTTACTGGAAATACAATTGAATATTTTAATGCGGAAGATGAAAATGCTGGATATAAATTAGCTTGTTCTCTTCGTCTTAAGACTAAACGCACTATAGATACACATCAACCTATAGTCATATTATGCATTGGCACAGACCGCGCCACTGGAGATTGTCTAGGACCCCTAGTTGGAGAGGCTTTAGCTTCCTACAGCTCTATATATGTCTACGGCACCTTAGCTCATCCTGTACACGCTCTTAATCTAGAAGCCACCCTGGCACATATATATGCAAGACATACTAACCCTTTTATAATTGCCATAGATGCCTCACTAGGCAGTTCGAAGCATATCGGTTATGTGACTCTATCTTCTTCTCCAATAGAGCCCGGCAAGGGGGTAGATAAAAAATTACCTGCAATAGGCGATTTGTCTATCACAGGTATAGTAAATATATCTGGTTTCCCAGGTTCTGTATTATTGCAAAGCACAAGACTTCACACTGTTATGACCTTGTCAAAATGTATTAGTACTGGCATCAAACATTCTCTGTGCGTAGAAAATTCTACTTGCACTTATATGTTGCAATAGCTTCTGAAACTGTATCGGCCGTTCCATCCTTCATAAGTGCAATAAGATCGTTAAGTTTAGTTACCGTACAAAATTCTTTACCTATATAGGTCTCATAGCTATTGGTAATAGCTATGGATTTCTCTGATATCCCTTCATCTAGCTTAACTGTAGCTGTTTCTCTCTTCTTATAATCCTCTCGCATCTTCTTAAGCTTAGGAATCCGACGATTATTAATCTCATCGGTTATAATTGTCGTAGTCTCATTCTCAAATACAGTTAAAGCCTCTTGTTTTTTCTTAGCGACTTTTTCTGTCTCTGACTCAATCTTCTCAATTTTTTCATCATATTTATCTAAATCATATATACTCTCATCTTGATCCTTATTAATAGCATTCTTAACCGCTTTAATATTCTTAGTTTTGGTCTTCATCTTAGTTCTAATCTGTCTACCCTCTGCTAAGATATCTCTATACTTTAGCTTAGTCATATTAAATATGATAAAATAAATAGCAAATAATACGGTAATTATACCCGCAACTATTACTATACCTAATATATTGCTCATAGTTTTCTTAGGATCACTATATGCTAAAGTATCTACTAATATATATGCAATAGCTGGCAAACCAATTAGCCCAACTAAAGCAGTAATAATAAGGGTTAAAAACTCTGTAAATCCTTTGGGCATAAATAAGGAATAGTAAAATGTGGAATTACAAAATCCAGGCACATGCTCTTTTTTAAATAAAGTCTTTATCTCTACCTTTAGCCTGCGCAGCTCTTCATTAAGCTCTGCCGTCTCCTCTTCCACACGCTTATTTACCTGTTTTCCTTTAACCTTACTACGCTTATTCTTAATAGATTTAATCTTATCTCTATTACTATCTATCTCTTTATCATAACTATTCTCTATCTCAGCTTTTCTCTTTTTAAGCGTATTAGCAATCTCATCTGTAATAGATTTCTCCTCTGCTAATATCTGCTTCTTCAGCCTTTTATTACCGTTTTTAATGTCTTCAGATTTGGCTTTTAATTTATCTAGCTCAGCTACTTCATCTCTGGCTTGAATAATAAAATCCACATTCTCATTAAATACGTTATTATCTGTACCCATAATATGCTTCCTCCTTATATGCTTATCTTCATTCTAACAAACTATATATATTTAAACAAGTTGTTTTGTTTATAAAACTTTAATAATATTCGCAAATATTTCATACTTTTTTAATTGTTTGCACACAATTAGTATTGTATAATAGAGGTAAATATTAACATATGAAAGGAGTTGTTATATGAACATTTTATTTTTCCTTAAACCTAAAAGCGAGGTTGCTTTTTTGGAGGATACTTTTACATTAAGACAAGCTATTGAAAAGATGGAATTTCATAGATACGCTGCTATCCCTATATTAACAAAGGATGGCAAATATATAGGCTCCATAACTGAAGGAGATATCCTATGGTACTGCAAAGATAATCATGATTTACATATACAAGCTGCTGATGATATACCACTATTCGAAGTACCTAGGCGTGCTGATTACATCCCCGTTACAGCCACCTCTAGTATGGAAGGTCTCATATCCAAGGCTATGAATCAGAACTTTGTTCCAGTAATAGATGATTATAATAATTTTATAGGTATTATCACTCGAAAAGATATTATTCAGTATTACTACAATTCTTCTTGTGCTATGTCGCCATGTATTCCTCAGATTACCAACGAGCTATAAAACACAGTAAAAGGTGTCAGAATCATTCTGACACCTTTTACTGTATTACTTTCCTATATATTCTTTTAAGCGCTCTGGGTCTACCTTTATTCTATTATCCATAGTCCTCATAATATCGCTAATCTGTACTTCCTTGTATGTGCTAGGTACACTTAAATCATAGATGTGATTACTCTGGAAATCTAATACAACCGGTCTTAAGACATCCGCCTGATTAGCCTTTATAACTAACGCGGTCTGCTTATTACTAAGTTCAACACATACTCCCGGATATAATATATCTAAGCTGGCAACTAATGCTGATACTGCTTCTTTATCATAAGCACCATTAGCAAGCATCTCTTTTATAGCTGCCAAGGTAGATGTAGGTTCTATCTGCAGCTGCATAGCTGTCATAGCATCAAAAGCATCTGCCACTAACATAATCTTAGTTCCTGTTAATAATTTCTCTGTTGCCTTATTCTGATATTCTAAAGCAAAGAACTGAGTAATAATTCTCTTTACACCTTGAGATATATTGAACTCAGATTTTAATGCTTCTAGTCCTTCCATAAGACATTTATTTACTACCTTTAAATCTTCCTCTGTATATTCACCATATTTTATCTTAATCTCATATGGCAAATTAATCTTACCTATATCATGAACTAAGCCTGCCGTAATAATCTCCATCTGTTCCACATAGTTCAAATTCATCTTATTGCCCATAAGCGCAACTAAAATGCCCATATTAATGGCATGTTTATACACATAATCCTCTGAGCTTCTAAGATTCTGAGTAAAATTAACTCGTCCTGTTACATTACCATAGTTCTTCGCAATTGAATTACACAATATATTTAAATTCTTAGGTGCCCTGCCTCTTAGCATAAAATTCATATCTTCTTTAATGCTAAAAACTGACATAGTCTGAAATCTCTCAAATTCCACATCCGCTTCACTCATAGGTGGAACTGGTTCAGCTGGTTCTAGTATATATAATCCTATAATTCCAAAATTCTTAACACTATCTATACCTTGACTTGTTAACTTAGTATTTCTCTCATACAATAGTACTCCATTTCTATTGTATATAGGTTTTGCCAATCTCATACCCGCTCTTAAAGCATCACTCTTTACAAATAACATAAGCTCCTCCATTCGCCTTTTGTGGAACAACAATATCTGACATTATTCTAACATCTCAGCCACTCTTTTTCAATCTCAATATTATCTAGTTATATCAATTATTTAATAGCAGTCTAAGATTATTTACTGACTTATTAATAGATACCCTATACATAAATATATCTATAAACACCATAAATATAAAATATATGGAATATATCTCTGTCTTCCAAAAATCGCGTACAAAATATAATCCGCAGCCTATCAGTATCAAAACTATTCCTGCAAGTATAGCAAAAGCCATATTGAAGAATACATTTAAATTGCCTCTTAATGCACTTAATTCATCATCCCATAATAGTTTGGGATGCATAGAATCTAACATAATTCCCAAATATGTAATAAAAACAACTCCTAACAAGGATAGCAATACAAAATATATCGTTAAAAATACATCTGTCTTAATTACTATACAAACACATATAACTGAGATGAATACACTAGCATAGCTAAACACTATACTAAGTAACGCCTTGATATTTATCTGCGTCTTATAAGACAAGGGTATATATTTCATAAATTCTAAATGGGCTCCTTCTCTAGTAAATGCACTAGATGCAATACTATTTACACCTGTAATCAAAATAGCTGCCGCTAACACAGCTACCATAACTCCTATATGTACTATTAGATAGCCCTTATTATATAAATCCATTAATCCCTTTATAAAGCTACTGTTTTGTCCAAATACCACTACCAATATCATAATAATAGGCCATAGGGCATTAATAATAACGCAATTCATAAAAAATGCTTGATTACGCCATAATATCTTAAGCTCTTTCTTAAAATATGTTAGCTTTACATTCACCTGCTTAGATTTCTTCTCTAAATATGCCATTGTAGATTCTGTTGCCTTATTCCCCACGGATTTGATTCTATATAATCCTTTTAAGTATATCTTATCCGCAGTAAATAAGAATATTGCTATTACTACTACATTGGCAAGTAAATATATGAGCAATTCTATAATACTTCCATCATGCAAAGCATCTACTAATAATTTATTATGAAAAAATAATATATTCATACTGGCAATAAATGAATTATCATTGGCGGCAAGGCTGGTTATATAGTTAGTTACATTTAGGCCTTTCAAACCACCAAAGGATAATAGTATAAACACAATCATAAGTATAGTTAATATGGCAACTATACGATTCATATGAGTACGACTTTTAATGCCTCTAAATACATATATAATAATCATACCCGCTATACCGCAGTAACCTAAAGGAATAATAGGTAATGTGAGAGTGCCGATAAGAACTGCTAAAATCTTTACTATACCAAAGCCTGAGGCCAGTAAAAAGCCTATAAAGCCACTTATAAGAATCATAAATTCCATAATACTCTCTGATAGGTAGGCTGATACAAATTTAGATGCTACTAGTTCTATTGGTCTAATAGGAAGTGGCAATAGATATTCTACATCCGCGGAAAAATACAATACATTTATCATAACATTTAGTCCTAATATAAGTGAGCACGCTGACATAAAATGCACTATAAATAATATACCTTGTTCACAACCACCTGCTTCTATAAGAGCTTCTGTCATAACATATGCCACCATACCCACTATAATGCAACAGGGTATCATAATCAACAGCATAGCCATACCTCCGAATACCGTATATGCCTTACTATCTCTATGCTCCTTAGGTACACGCATCTCTTGCTTGCTTACAAATAGATTAGTTAATATCTTGAAATTCTCCATACTATTCTCCCTGTTCACCATTAATCTCTAAGAATATATTTTCCAAGTTCTTACCTGAGTACCTTGTAGAAAGCTCCTCTAAGGTACCATTAAATACCAATCCACCTTTTTTAACTATCACTATTCTATCACACAGCTTCTCTGCTACCTCTAGAACATGAGTAGAGAAAAATACCGCATTCCCATTATCCGCATGCTCTCTCATCATCTTCTTAAGTTCATAAGAGGCCTTGGGATCTAAACCAGTCATAGGTTCATCTAATATCCACACTGGGGGATTATGTACTAGGGCTGCTATAACCATCATCTTCTGTCTCATACCGTGAGAGTAATCACTCATAGGAGAGCTTAGTGCCTCTTCCACTTCAAATCGCCTAGTAAGTTCTTCTATCCTAGGAATTCTCTCCTTTGTAGGTATCTTATATATATCTGCTAAGAAATTAATAAATTCTATACCTGTAAGTTTCAAAAACATATCTGGATTATCTGCCACATATGCAATGGACATCTTTGCCTCCATACTCTGCTTTTGTATGTCATATCCATTAATCTCAATAGTACCCTCAGTAGCTTCTAATATACCTGTCATCATCTTAATAGTAGTAGTCTTACCAGCTCCGTTTTGACCAACAAATCCTACTATCTCGCCTTTTCTTACCTCAAAATCCAAGCCATCAACTGCTACAAATTTGCTGCCAAATACTTTCTTTATTCCTTTAACTTTTATCATATGGCCTCCTAATATCACCCTTAGCGATTAGTCACTCCATCTATATCACAAAAAAGAGTTGTCCATAAAATATTTTACCACATAATCTATAACAATTCATTAAAAAAGCATATCACATATTATTTTGTACAATACATAATATGCTAAATTACAATATATATATACTATTCAAATAAAGCTGTAGACAGATATCTTTCACCTGTATCAGGTAATAATGCTACTATGGTCTTACCCTTATTTTCTGGACGTCTAGCAAGTTCTGTAGCTGCCCACAAAGCCGCTCCTGAAGAAATTCCTATAAGTATACCTTCACTACGAGCAAATGCTCTGCCAGTTTCAAAGGCTGCTTCATTAGGTACAGGTATAATCTCATCATATATCTTTGTATTCAATACCTCTGGTATAAATCCAGCACCTATTCCCTGAATCTTATGAGGACCTGCTTTGCCTGTAGACAATACTGCTGAAGTCTCTGGTTCCACAGCTACTACTGTAACGGCCGGCTTCTTACTCTTTAAGAATGTACCTACACCTGTTACTGTGCCACCGGTACCCACACCAGCTACAAATATATCCACATCTCCATCTGTATCCTCCCATATCTCAGGTCCTGTAGTATTTATATGCGCTGTAGCATTTGCCGCATTAACAAATTGTCCTAATACAATAGAATTATCTATGGTTTTGTTAAGCTCATTTGCCTTTTCTATAGCTCCAGTCATACCCTTTGAACCATCAGTTAATACTAACTCTGCTCCATATCCCTTCAAGAGCTTTCTTCTCTCAATACTCATAGTCTCTGGCATAGTAAGGATAGCCTTGTAGCCTAGGGATGTAGCAACTGCCGCTATACCTATACCTGTGTTTCCAGAGGTAGGCTCTATAATAGTGGCACCTGGTTTTAATAAACCTTTACTCTCTGCATCTCTTATCATAGATAGGGCAACTCTATCCTTTACACTTCCTGCTGGATTAAAATATTCAAGCTTTACTAATATCTTCGCCTCTAGATTATTATCCTGCTCATAGTTTACTGCTTCCATAATAGGAGTATGTCCTATTAGTTCTGTTACATTCTTTTTAACATTTGCCATAATATTCTCCTTTTCATCTTTCATTAATAAATATAATATTTGTATTTAGGTTGTGCTTGTTTATTATGTTATACCCTTTAATTCCTACTTTGTTAATATGAATTCTATAATTTGTTTTTCTTATTTGTATTATAGTACTTATTTCAAAGAATTAGAATACGTATAGCAAATTGGAAGGCCTCCGCACTAAATGCCATTCCACTAGCTGCCTGTGGCCACACACCAATAGTATGATCTACATAGTATTTATCAAAGCCCTTAGCCTTAATCTCTTCCATAGAAAGGTTTCTGGTTAATTGGTGAATAACAGAGCCTACTATCTCAAGATGTCCAAGCTCCTCTGTGCCTATATCCGTTAAAACAGCGGCAACCTTATCATTATTAACAGCATAACGCTGTGATAAATATCGCATAGAGGCTCCCATTTCTCCATCTGGACCGCCATACTGCCTCATAGGTCTTTCCCCAGCTTTGTTTAGGCACATAAGCCGAACCTAAAGGATATCGTTCTCTACACATACCACCTTCTAGTTCTACCTCTGATTTATCATTTAACCTATCTAATTCTTCTTTACAGAAGTTATTAGAACAATTTCTTCTACTCAAAAAAATACCTCTCTTTCTGTAGTAAAGCATACTTTAGTACACTTTATACTATGAAAAGAGAGGCTTAATGGTGCTTTGTTTACTCATAAAAAACCTTGGTTTCTTCTATTATATTGTATTCCCCATTATAATAATTCATGATTATAACGTTACAATTCTTCTGTAGTCCACCTGACCAAAACATAGAAGTATCATGTTTCTTAACATAAGTCATAATGCCTTTATTGAGAGCTCCATGCGCCACTATCATAACTCTTTTACACTCTTTTGCTAGAGGTTCTATCTTCTCCTGCATAAATTCTCCTGCCCTAGCTGACAAATGTTCTAGAGTCTCTCCACCTTCTGGTGCCACGTACAGCTCTGGCTGCTTAAAAAAGTTATGAAATGAATTAGTCTCATCCTTAAGTAATGCGCTAAAATCCTCACCCTCATATACTCCAAAGCTTAATTCTCTTAATCTCTCATCCCTTATAATTGGTATATCCCTATGTCCTCTTATAAGGCAGGCAGTTTCATAAGCTCGAATAAGAGGGCTTGAAAATATATAATCAAACTCCATACTATCTAATACTTTTCCAGTGATTCCAGCTAATTTTCTTCCATTTTCATTTAACTCTATATCTGCTCGACCCTGAAGCAGTTTTTTTGCATTCCAAATAGTCTCTCCGTGTCTAACTATGTATATCTCCATAATATATTTCCTTTCCCCTTGTATTAGTCTATTTTAATTTCCAATCTATAGGTGCTACTCCATTTGCCACTAAAAAAGCATTAGTTTTACTAAACGGCTTGCTGCCAAAAAATCCTCTGTAGGATGATAAGGGACTAGGATGTGGTGCTTTAAGAACCAAGTGTTTAGGATTATCAAGCATCTTGGCCTTTTGTCCTGCTGGTCCTCCCCACAATATAAAGACTATAGGTCTATCCTGCTCGTTTAATATTCTAATGGCAGCATCAGTAAATTCTTCCCAGCCTATACCTTTATGAGAATTCGCTTCATGAGCCCTAACTGTTAAAACTGTGTTTAATAATAATACTCCCTGTCTTGCCCATCCTCTAAGGTCACCATTGTCTGGTATATCACAACCTATATCATCGTGAAGCTCTTTATATATATTTACTAGAGAAGGTGGTATATCCACCTCTGGACTAACACTAAAGCATAGTCCCTGTGCCTGTCCTACATTATGATACGGATCCTGACCTAGGATTACACATTTTACTTCCTTAAGAGGAGTAAAATGAAAGGCATTAAAGACATCATCTGCTGGCGGAAAAACCATATGATTTTTGTATTCCTCTACAACTGTCATATATAGTTTTTTATAGTACTCCTTCTTATATTCTGGTTTTAGATATTCCTGCCAATCATTAGTTATCTCTGCCATCTGCATTTTCCTCCAAAAGATTTTTCTCTAGAATAATCATTAATTGTCCAGCCATCAGTCTATCATCAGTCTCGGTAGGATAAAAGGAAACCTTTTTGTCCATAGCTTCTATCACTTTCACTTCATTATCACCTACATATGCATCCCTTATATGTAGCTCACATACGTATTCTCCCTGAGCAGAATATATGGAAAATGTATCCGTTATATCAGCACTACCTATAGCACCCACCCCTTCAACTATCTGACCATACTCACCTCTAATATATGCATCATTTATGTAGAATAAAAATTCAGCATCATTATGCAGCTTTAAAACCTTCTTTTTCCACTCTTCTATGTACACATTTTTATTCTTTTTAAATATACTCATAATATAATCACCATTTCCATAATTATGAACTCTCCCATTATTTTTAAGTTCTGTTACGGTATTGATTATAACATTTTTAGGGTTGACACTCAATGCTTAATGTGTTAGATTTGTTGTATAAATACGAAGACGAAAGAATAGTAAGATTTTGAAGGTATTCAGAGAGCTGTCGGTAGGTGTGAGACAGTTGCTAGAGAGATTTGAACTCGCTTTTATCAGTAGCACACTGAACAGATAGTAGGTGTTGCCGGAGCCTAACCGTTATTTTAGGAGGATATAAGACTATAGTCCGTATCTGTAACGAGAGCATACTTTATATATATTTAAGTATGAATTAGAGTGGTACCGCGTAAGTATTCCTTACGTCTCTAATGTATTAGAGATGTGAGGTTTTTTTATTTTATCACCACTAACTAGTGAATGGTATATGTCACTATTCGTATACAGTGTCCTAACTTTTAACATTTATAGTGGCCTAGAAGCCCAAGATTAGGAGGTAATTTATTATGATGGATCACACAAAGTACAAGAGAGGCTATTTTATGCCACCTGTAGACTGTACAGACTGGGTAAAAAAAGAGTATATCAACAAGGCACCAGCATGGTGTAGCGTAGATTTAAGAGATGGTAATCAAGCTCTTATAGTTCCTATGAGTTTAGATGAAA